>CAUUJQ010000118.1:0-4494 GCA_963545445.1 uncultured Veillonella sp.
ATTCCTTTCTAAACTCATAGTATCTTTACCTATAGTATATCAAACATCGGCCATCTTATAAATACATAGACTATTTCATGACGGTGTCAAGTTTTTGTTGGAAAAATAATTACCTAGCTTTAAAAGAGGGTTCCTTCTTACTAAAGAATCCTGCGACCACCATGTTTAATTGCTTGTAGCCATCCGTTACTTTTCTTTTCTACGCCTGGAATTCCAGTTCTAGGTGTTGGAGAATACGTAATGTATGGATACGACTTTCTCTGTTTCCTAGCAGATACTTTCACAGAAGATAGCACCTTAGCGGTTTCTACACCACTGAAATAATTGAAGTCATCGCCTTTGTATGCTTTCATGACGAACTGTTGGATCGATTCGTTGTTGTCGGATAGTACACGCAGCTTAGCGATTGTTTCTGCCCCTTTTTCACTCCACCCTAGTGGGCGAGAGCTTAAACGTGCAGATAGAATGTGACTCACATGTGCCTCTGTACTACTACGAATATCAGGTCTAAGCAGACTAGCCCGTGCATAATCCCATTGGTTCTCAATGTACGCAGCACCTTCCACAATCTGTTTCATACGATGTGGATAGGCTTCTTTCATTTGTGCTACATAAGCCTCAAATCTTACTTTATCATTGGTTTCTAGGCTTGCAAACACCTCTTTTCGGCTACGTTTTCCACATATCTTTGTCATATATTTAAATAGGTGAAATCTATCTAAAATAAACTCACTGTTTGGAAGCACATCTAGGCCTCGTTTAATCCACTTAGCACCATCGCCAATAATGTACACCTTAGGGCTACCCATATACGCATCTGCTAAATAGCTATCTATCTGCATCCAAAACTCTTCAGGCGTTTCTAAGCCTGTGAAAGAATGCTTTTCCACTAACTCCGTACGGTTAGAACCCACATCCACTTTGTCCGTATATACTGTGGCTAATTTCATGTTAATGTTCTTACCTGTTTGTAAACTTACATGATCTTCATCCACTTCAATATAAACAGTCTCGGCAGACTTTGGTTCTAGTTCTGTTTGCATGGTAGTCGGCGGTGTTGGTAAGTTATGCACTAAATTTTTTACAGACTGCCGTGAAAGTTTAGTCGGTGTAGAAGCTTCTGCTGCCTTAGCATAACTCATAGATGTGGTATGTTTAATAATTTCACTGGCACAATAGGGCTCGATTCGTATATGCGAAGGTAAATCTAATAATGCATCCAATAGATATACATACTCTCCAGTTACTTTATCTCTGTAATACCTCCTTGCAATTTTTGCCTCGCCCCAGGTGGTAGTAAGCGTTCGTTCTCTAGCTTTTTCTTGCACATGATATCGTTTTTGGGGTTTACTAGATTCGTAGAATCGGTCATCTAACTTAGAGTAAAACTTCTCTAGCATCATAATTGCTATGCCATTCATTAACGTTGAAAAGTCTTCCATAAGCTGGAAGGATGAATACATTTCTTCATCATCAAAAATCTTGCTTTCAGAAAAGTTAAAAAAGTCAGTGCAAATATCTGCTACTTGTTGTAAAATAAGTTCCATTAGAAGGTCTCCTTTGCTTTGAGTTATTTGATCACATTCATTGTAACAAAGGATGACCTTCTTTTGCTATCTTATTTTCCCACAAACATTTTACACTAACACAAAAGAGCCTATCCATTTTTATTTTCTCTTATCATCTTACATAAATAGTTACTTAAAGTATGCATTCCCCTCTAATTTTTCACTAGAAATGTTTTGCGAAGTTCTAGATAAACAATGATTTCCTTCATTGCATACAAAAATAGCTATCTTGGTACAAGTTTATACACCTTAGTACCACAGATAGCTATATGCCATATTTATTTAATTAACTCTCGCTTTAAATGTTTAACCTCTGGTACAATTAACTCCTTCATCGCCAAGGTAACGGCTCCCACTGATCCTGGGATAGCGAATACGATAGTATGCTCCTTTACACCTGCAATAGCGCGAGATGCCAATGCTTTCGTTCCAATATCATCGCGATAGCTCAAGAAACGAAATAATTCTCCAAATCCTGGAATTTCTTTATCCAACAAAGGTTGTACCGCCTCGATAGATACATCACGTTTCGCAATGCCCGTACCGCCAGTACTAATAATAATATCGGCTCCCTCTACACTGTACTCATAGGTCCAAGCACGTACAGTATCATCTGTTTCCTTGTTCAACACAGTCACGTCTTCTCCATACACGCCGGTGAAAGCCTTCTGAATGGCCCCTTGAATCTCGTCGATGGTATCCGTCACAATCTGACGAGATACCACTGCAAATCCTGCCTCACGAGCAAGCTCTTCTACACGAGCTCCCCCTTTATCTGTTTCTTTCGTTCTTGTATCAGATACAGTAATCACCGCCACCGTTAGTGGGCGATCTGTAAATTCCATCATTGCCATATGTCTATTCCTTTCTATGTAATAAATGCTATTTTATTATGTATTCATCGGCAAACAATTGCTCTTAATAGTACCTATATGTATAGTAGCATATGAACGGTCATAACACTATAGCAAATGTTACTGGCTAAAAAACTCTTTTACTTCTTTCAGTTGTCCTTTTGTACAAGACACATACAATTCATCTCCGCATTGCAAGACTGTTGTCGCCACGGGTACAATCGGTTGTCCACCACGATCAATGCTGACAATCATAGAGCCTCTTGGCATTTCAATGTCTTTCAACATGGTATCCACATAAGGGCACACGACAGATAAGCGCGTTTGGAAAAATGTTTGTTCCTCCTCTGCTCCTACCAAACCTTGGCTCATACGAAGTAATAAGTTGTCGTAAATTGGCAATTCTTTCATAAATTCTGCGGTCAAATAGGCGATGATAGCCACAGTTCCCACTTGATAGATACTGTGAAAGCTATTTGTCATCTCCAGTACTAGCAAAATAGCAAGCAACGGTGTGCGCATGGACGCCGCTAACATGCCTGCCATGCCACATATGATAAAGCTACCACCAAAGGCGTTCGGTAGCATATGTAACTCTACTAAAATACTATGTACCAAGGCACCTACAGCAGAGCCTATAACAACCATAGGTAAGAAAATGCCACCTTGTGCACCATTACCATAGCAAATGGATGTCAACACGATCTTACCTATCACAATATACAGCAATAACTGTAACGTTTGTTGATGCTCTACCATCATATACACTACATCATTCCCACCGCCTAAGAGCAATTGTGAATCCAGTCCTAACAGGGTCACAGCTAGGAATGTAAGTGAAATTTTCCATCCCCTAGAAATTGGGAGTCTATCATATATAGATTTGACGCCAACAATCATACGATTAAAGAGTATCCCGAAGAAACCTACTCCCACACCTAATATAAGAAGGGTGCTGAAATATTCAATAGGGATACTTTCCATCACAGAAAACCCCAATGAAGGTGTAAGACCAAACACCAAAGAGGTTATTAAATTCGCTGAAATAGTGGCGGAGAAGGTAGGAATCACTAGTTTTGGATAGAAACTCTTATGCACTTCTTCAAATACAAAGATCGCTCCAGATACAGGGGCACTGAAAGCAGCGGTTAACCCCGCCGCAGCCCCAGCAGATGTTAAAATACGCTCCTCGCGAAGAGAACTACCAAACCAATTGGATAATAATTTGCCAGTCGCACCACCTAATTGTACAGAGGGCCCTTCCCGTCCTACAGAAAAACCAACTATACCCGTGAAAGCACCACCGAAGAACTTAGACACCAATGTAGGAAATGGATTCATGTTAAAGATGCCCTTCATTTCCCCTTCGATTTGAGGAATCCCCGAACCACCTGATAACGGGGCCCACTTGAGAAATAGATGACAACCCCATCCGAGGACCATCATAATCAACGCCCAAATCACAATTTGTTCCACCGTTGCCATAGCCATAAATTCGTGGCGATACTCATTGCCCCAGTGAATAATATATCTGAAAGCAGATCCAATAGTCCCTGCTACAATTCCTATGAGAACACCCTTAATGATTAAAAGTAGAAATTCCTCACGATCAAAGGTATTAAAAAATTCAATGTTAGGTCTTTTGAAAATACTATTACGTTTACTATGTATCATACTATCACCTTAGTTATCTTAATAATAGGTATAGTATACAATGTTACCGTTGATTTGTCATTATATATTAGAATATTTGATATGAGCTTTACATCTGCTATATTGGCTAGAAACGGCTTACAGATATAGATTTGTCATTTGCAACTTCCTGTTCTGCCCTGAGGATTTTTTTTACTCCCTTCGGTCGTAGAAAATCTTACGGGCCGAACTCCCCGATTCACACACTTTCATGCGTCGCTACGCTCCTATGAAAGTGGTTCTCTGGGGATTCCAGGGCGGCCTGCTCGTATGTAAACTTACTAAGTAATAAAAAAAGAACACCCTACTGGGTGTTCTTTTTTTATTAATCAGCGACTTCCTATCCTCCCAGGCCGTTTCCAGCCAAGTACTTTCGGCGT
>CAUUJQ010000119.1:0-4450 GCA_963545445.1 uncultured Veillonella sp.
GGTATAGGAAATCACAGCAATCAAGATATTAATACGGTAGATAAAACTACTATACCAGACCATACATTATTAGTTGGTGGATTTCCATGCCAAGATTATTCTGTAGCGAGAACATTGTCTAAGGAAAAAGGTATTGAAGGTAAAAAAGGTGTTTTATTTTGGGATATAAAAGATGTCATAGAAAAAAAACATCCGGCCTTTGTTTTATTAGAGAATGTAGATAGATTACTTAAGTCACCAGCGAATCAAAGAGGACGTGACTTTGCTATTATGTTAAAAACATTTGATGAGTTAGGATATCATGTTCATTGGCGTGTGATTAATGCAGCTGATTATGGGATGCCACAAAAGCGTAGAAGGGTATTTATTCTTGCTTATAAAAGAAATACTCTTTATGCAAGTACTATTCAACAAAAGATTCAAAAAAATGGTATTGAAGATTGGTTCTATCATCATGAATTTTTTAATAGTATATTTCCAGTGCAAAAACTTTCAAAAAAATTAGTTCAAAAACATATACATCAGTATAAGGATATTGTCGAGGTTAGTGATAGTTATAACCAAGGTAAATTTCTATTATCTGGTTATATGGCAGATGGTGAAATTTATAATAGTGATGTTGAATCTATTGTTGAAGAAATATATCCACTGAAAAAGGTAATAGATATTGCTAAGAAACATGAAACACAACCGTATACTTCCTATGCTATTAGCGATGATAAAGTGGAAAAATGGAAATATTTAAAAGGTGGAAAACGAATCGAACGTGTACGCCCTGATGGGGGTATTTATTATTACTCAGAGGGAAGCATGAATTTCCCAGATGATGTGAATGTACCAGGTCGAACTATGTTAACTAGCGAAGGAACAGCGAATCGATCATCTCATATTGTGTTAGATGAACAGAGTCAGAAGTATAGAACTATTACAGAAGTTGAAGCAGAATTGTTACAGATGTTTCCGCCTAATTGGACTAACACAGGAATGACAAAGAGAAATAGATATTTTATGATGGGGAATGCTTTAGTAACAGGTGTAATAAGTAGACTTGAACCTTATTTAAAAGAAATAATTTTACATGAAGGTGAATAGTAATCTCCCTCCCAGAAAGGACTCCCATGGAACCACTTGACATTGATGAGATACATATCCACATCCCAGATATATACTTAGCAGAAGTTAAATTTAGCAATTCCAGAGAAAGAGGAACTTTCATTGTTGAGCACATGGAACTCTGTGAAGACGACTTGGTCTATGTAACGGGCCCCATGCAAGACAAAATCGGTACTGTCATTGATGTGACCTATCATTGCAAAATTCGGCCTTCCAAATATGAACGTGTGGTGGCCAAAATTGATACATCCCTGTATGGTGAATTTCTTCCCATAGATCATGTATGGCTCACCTTTCAACGTAATTGCATTGAAAAAGATAAAATGCGACTTTGGTTTATGTCGCCTTTAGCGGGAGGTATCTGTGAAGCAAGGGCAGATTTTGTCCCTTTCTCATTGCGAGAGATAGATTCCTTTCCTATTTCTTCAATTCGTGCCGAGCGTGGTGAAAGCTATTTTGACGAACATCGAGTCGTCTATCTCTCTTTAGATAAGGGAGTGGGCTATGCCATTGTAGAAGGTTCCGAGTACTATGAGGTTACTTTCACCTATATAGATGAGAAAATCCAAAATATCGTATGTAATTGCTATTGTGAAGGCCATTGTAAGCATGAATATGCTGTTTTATTGCAGCTACGGGAATTCGTGTCTAATTGGACAGTAAATGTTGATGAGAACTACCCTAAAGACGAATACGTGGCAGCCATCGATAAAACGGTAGCCTGGAATATGAGTGTTAGCCATAGAGATGGAGAGATTATAAAGTTAACAGAAGATTCCTATGCGGGATATATTATATGTGAAGATTAAGGAGGACCTATGCAAGAACGTAAACTTTCATCGGAAATGAAATTCGATGGTAAATTAATTAAGGTAACTTATGATATTGCCGATGTAAATGGAAAGGAAGCGTGGCGTGAGGTGGTTCATCATCCAGGGGCTAGCGCTATTGTAGCCATTGATGAAGAGAATCGCATTATTATGGAAAAACAGTTCCGCTATGCTTTGAATGATTATTTATTGGAAATTCCTGCTGGCAAATTAGATGCCGGTGAAGATCCTTTAGTATGCGCAAAACGTGAGCTAGAAGAAGAAACTGGTATCATTGCATCAGAATGGATTAGTCTTGGCACTATTGCTACGTCTCCTGGATTTTGCAATGAAGTCATCCATTTATATGTAGCAAAAGGGCTTTCCAAAGGTGAAATCCATTGGGATGAAGATGAATATGTGGAAGTAGAACGCTATACTTTCAATGAATTGTTGCAACGCATTAAGGAAGAAAGAATCAAAGATAGCAAAACCTTATCTGCCTTGTTGTTAGCAATGCCGTATTTGAAATAGTGAAAAATGCCCAGGGGGTCTAACTTCCTAGGCATAGACTGTTTAGGGACAGCGAATAGAGAGGAGGTCTCTATGTTTAAACGGATTATAACCATTGTGACAGATAGCGTGGGGATTGGTCATAGTCCCGATGCGGATCGTTTTGGAGATACGGGTGCCAATACCTTGGGCCATATTGAAGAGGCGGTAGGTCCTTTACGGATTCCGAATCTACGAAAATTAGGCATCGGTAAGATTGCAGATATTACACCACAACCAGATACAGTGGTGGGCGCCTTTGGTCGTATGCATGAACAAAGTACAGGAAAAGATACGACTAGTGGTCATTGGGAAATGATGGGACACCCTGTGAAAGTTCCTTTCCCAACGTTTTATGACGGATTTCCACAGGAGTTGATGGATACTTTCACGAAGGAAACTGGTTATGGATTCTTAGGTAATGAAGCGGCATCGGGTACGGAAATCATTGAGCGCCTTGGGGAAGAGCATATGAGAACGGGGAAACCCATTGTGTATACCTCTGCCGATTCTGTGTTTCAAATCGCTGCTCATGAAAGCATCATACCGTTAGAGGACCTATACAAGATGTGTCAAATTACTCGGGACCGTGTGTGTATTGGGGACTACTATGTGGGACGTATCATCGCTCGTCCATTTGTGGGAGAACCAGGTCATTTTGTGCGCACTTCGAATCGTCATGACTATAGTCGATTACCGGAAGGACGATTTGTGTTGCAAACGTTGCAAGATGCGGGGGTACCGACTATTGGTGTAGGGAAGATTGGGGATATTTATGCCCATATTGGTTTAGATCAGTCGTTCCCAACGAAGTCTAATTCTCATGGTATGAACCTAGTGGTTGCTCTGTTAGGACATAATACGGATGCTGCACATGGGGCAGATAGTACACATGGTATTACATCAGATGGTAGATTTACCTATGGCTATATGATGGTGAACTTAGTGGAGTTCGATAGCTTGTATGGACATCGTCGTGATGTACAAGGGTATGGGCGTGAGCTAGAAATGTTCGACTACCAATTAGGGGGATTGCTAGAACTATTGACGAAAGATGATTTGTTACTTATTACGGCGGACCATGGTAACGATCCGACTTGGAAAGGGACAGATCATACACGGGAATTGGTGCCACTTTTGGCGTATTCACCGGCTTTCACAGGACCTATTGACCTAGGCGATAGACATAGTTTTGCCGATATTGGACAAACCATATTGGATAATTTTGGGGTCACAGAACCATTTGTAGGAGAAAGTTTTTTATCATTATTAGGAAAATAGATGATAGTCTTACATTTTTACAAGCCTAGGCGTATAATATAGTTAAGATTTATGAAATAAAGGGGAGGTGAGACGATGTGTACTATAAATATTAGTCAAAATGAAGAGTTAAAAGCCCTTGTAAAATTGCTAAGTGATGGAGCGACCGATTCAATTATTTTAGAAGATGAGAATGCAGTGGCAGAAATAAAACTACTGAAAGATGTGCCACAACCGATACAATTTGGGCTAGGAAGAGGATTGTTCAATGTCCCAGAGGATATTCACGCAGGCGATGATGCGATTCAAGAAGTATTTAAGGAGTACATATAACACATGATGAACTATTATTAGGGTATAATGAGCCTTGTATTGTATGGGTATAAGGTGTAAAAGTTAGGCATAGCAAAAGAGGCTATCAGTATTGAAGAATATTCTTCCTGACTGATAGCCTCTTTTTTGAGTACATGTACCTTCAAAATCTTACGCGCGTGTAATTTTATCAGAACGAAGGCAGCGTGTGCAAACGTTAACTCGTTTAGTTTCGCCGTCTACAATTGCTCGTACTCTTTGGATGTTTGGTTTCCAAGTTCGTTTGGAACGGATATGGGAATGAGAAACATTCATACCCGTAGTAGTGGATTTACCACATACTTCGCAAAGGTTTGCCATTTGTTTCCACCTCCAAAGTGTTTACTACTAATATAACATATGTA
>CAUUJQ010000120.1:0-4403 GCA_963545445.1 uncultured Veillonella sp.
GACAACGCATTAAGATTTCATTCTTTATATTTTGTTTCAATATTCCACTGGTGCACTTCATGCCCTTATTTGAGTTGATCATAAATAAAAATATATTTTTTAAATGTTTTATACGTTTTTAATTTTATGTTGTACCATTGCTTGGATAGCTTCACGGCCTGGTCCCAAGTATTTACGAGGGTCAAACTCAGCAGGGTTATTGGCTAATACTTCACGGATGCTTGCCGTCATAGCTAAGCGCAAGTCTGTGTCAATGTTAATTTTACATACTGCCATTGTCGCTGCTTTACGAAGCATTTCTTCTGGTACCCCTTGCGCACCTGGAATAGCGCCACCGAAGGAGTTACATTTTTCTACGAATGCTTGTGGTACAGAGGACGCACCATGCAATACGATTGGGAAGTTAGGCAACAATTCACCCACTCGTTGTAACCGATCGAAGTCTAAGTATGGAGTGCCTTTAAATTTATACGCCCCATGGCTTGTACCGATAGCAATTGCCAAAGAATCTACACCTGTTAAGCGAACAAACTCAGCCGCTTCCTCTGGATCTGTGAACAATGCATCTTTTTCGCTTACGTTCACATCGTCTTCCACACCTGCTAAACGGCCTAATTCACCTTCTACCACAACGCCATGTTTATGAGCATATTCAACCACACGAGCCGTTAACTCTACATTCTTTTCAAATGGATGTTTAGAACCATCAATCATAACGGACGTAAAACCACTGTCGATGCAATCTTTACAGATTTCAAAATCATCGCCATGGTCTAAATGCAATGCGATGGGAAGATCTGTATCAAGCAATGCTGCTTCTACCAATTTCGTTAAATACACAGGTTTTGCATATTTACGAGCCCCTGCAGAGACTTGCAAAATCAATGGAGCTTGCTCCACTTTCGCCGCATCCACAATCCCTTGGATAATTTCCATGTCGTTCACATTGAATGCACCGATGGCATAACCGCCAGCATAGGCTTTTTCAAACATCTCTTTCGTAGATACTAATGGCATAATCGGCCTCCTTGTTATATCTGTAACACATAGTATTAATGAGTTTCATATCGTTATTATACCGTATCTATTACAGCGATTCAACAAAAATCTATTTTCTCAAATGTAGTCAATGTTATTGAGAGCAAGCCTATTCTATGGTACAATTAAAAATAAGTCTTTATCAGATTCAGTCGAATCTTTCAACATAGGAGATATCATGGTTAATCGATTTTTACAAGGTACACTGATCTTGACGATTGCGGGGTTTGTGGTGAAAGCTATTGGTAGCTTGAACTGGATTTTCTTATCTCGCGTCCTCAGTGGTGAGGGTATCGGTATCTACCAAATGGCATTTCCAGCGTACTTATTGGCCTTGCAGCTATCTAGCGCAGGAATTCCTATTGCCATTTCCATTATGACAGCGGAAAAATTAGCAAAATACGATTTGCAAGGGGCAAAAAAAGTATTTTCCATTTCTTTCAAAATGCTATTTGTCCTCGGTCTATTGTTCAGTATCGCCGTCTATGGCTCTGCACAATGGCTCATTGACATCAATTTCATTACAGACCCTAGGGCCTATTATTCCTTAATCGCCCTTTCACCGGCGGTATTCTTCGTCACGCTCATATCCTGCTATCGAGGATACTTGCAAGGATGGCAAATGATGACACCTACCGCCATCAGCCAAATTGTGGAACAATTGCTGCGCGTTGTGGTCATGCTAGGGGCCGCCTATATCTTACTCCCTTACGGACTCGATGTAGCTGCCGGCGGGGCTAGCCTAGGGGCTGGTATCGGTGCCGTCGGCGCTTTAGTAGTCCTCATGTATTACTACTATCGCTTGCCGAAACGATTGGACGAGCCTATGGACACGAGTGAACCTTCTGAAAGTTCCAAGTCCATCATTCAACGTTTAATCAACTTGTCCATCCCTATCGCCTTAGCCAGCATGATGCTACCCATCGTAGCCATGCTAGACGTAGCGATTATTCCGAGACGATTGATCGACATCGGGTATCCACTGCACGAGGCCACAGAACTCTACGGCTATCTATCAGGTATGGCGGTGCCGCTCATCAACTTGGCCACCATCATTACCGCAGCCATCGCCACAAGCATTGTGCCAGCCGTTTCCAACGCTGTATCTATCAAAGACGTAAAACAAGTCTACTACCGCACAGCAGGATCCATGCGTTTGACCTTCGTGGCTACCATTCCTTTTACAGTCATGCTATACATCTTGGCTGAACCAGTGGTATCCACCATCTATAACGCACCACGTGCAGCGGAAGCGACGCAAATCTTAGCGTGGGCCATCTTCTTCTTAGGCCTGCACCAAGTAACAACGGGCATCCTACAAGGGCTCGGCAAACCGCGCATTCCCGTGATCAACATGGGGATTGCAGCCATTGTGAAAGTCATATTAAACTGGGAGCTAACCGCTATTCCCGCTCTAGGCATCGGCGGTGCTGCCTATGCTACCGTGGCTGACATCGGATTTGCAGCACTTTTGAATCTCATCTGGATCCATCGTCACACAGGATACTTTATCGATATCATCTTATTGGGTAAAAACATTATCTCCGCTTCCATCATGGGCGTGGCCATGTATTATATCTACCCACTCTTACAAGGAACCATCCCGACTTTCTTTAACATCATGATCACCGCTATCATAGGCGCCTTTATCTATGTGGCTATTATGATCATACTGAAAGGACTTAATAAAAACGACGGTGCAAGATTACCTGTAGTGGGACGATTCTTTAGATAATTAAGTATTCTCCGTTGTGGATGCTTCTTAGATAATTGAATATCCGCATTAGTGGAGTAGTTCTTAGAAAATTTCATATCAATCTAGCAAAATACCTTTGAAAGATAACTTTCAAGGGTATTTTTATTGATATGTCACCATATGTTGGTACCACCAAGAGGTTCTCATTAGCACTAAACTATTGAATAGTAGGGTTATAGGACCTTTTTAAACATTCTGAATGACAGCAGAAAAAAAAGAACAGCCCCAAAGGACTGTTCTTCTATACACAACCTATCGTATAGGTCGTTATATGTGTGTCTTACGCGTTTTTAGCGATTTCAACTAATTTTGCGAATGCAGCTGCATCATGTACTGCCAAGTCAGCCAACATTTTACGGTTAATTTCCACACCAGCTTTTGTTAAACCAGCGATGAAACGGCTGTAGGATAAACCATTGATACGGCTTGCTGCATTGATACGAGCGATCCATAATTTACGGAACTCACGTTTTTTAGCACGACGGTCACGACGAGCATAGTATAATGCTTTCATTACGGATTCGTTTGCTTTTTTGAATAAGCGAGAACGTGTACCACGGTAACCTTTAGCTAATTTTAAGATTTTTTTATGACGTGCATGCGCTGTTACGCCTGTTTTTACTCTTGCCATTATTGTATTCCTCCAATATCGTTATATGTTACTAAAATATGTCAATCTTATGCGTATGGTAAGCATTTAACTACGCGTTTGTAGTCGGATTTGCTAACCAATGTAGCTTTGCGAAGATTACGTTTACGTGCTGGAGATTTTTTCTCTAAGATATGGCTTTTGAAAGCTTTTGCACGTTTGAATTCACCACTACCTGTTACTTGGAAACGTTTAGCCGCTGCGCGACGAGTTTTAATCTTTGGCATTATTCTTCCTCCTAATTACCTTTTTTAGCTAAAATCATTGTCATGTTTCGGCCTTCTAGTTTCGCTTCTTTTTCAACAACCGCTTGGTCAGTTAATTCACCAGCAAAACGAGTCAGCACATTAAGCCCCAATTCTGGGTGGCTCAATTCACGACCGCGGAACATGATCGTTACCTTAACTTTATTACCATCACCTAAGAATTTAGCTGCATTTTTAAGTTTTACATAAAAATCATGATCTTCGATGTGAGGACGAAGCTTAACTTCTTTCAATGTGAAAGTTTTTTGCTTCTTCTTTGCTTCTTTTTCGCGTTTTTGTTGCTCATAACGGAATTTACCATAGTTCATAATACGACAAACCGGTGGTTTACCATTAGGGGCTACTTCTACTAGATCTAAATGTTGTTCTTCTGCCATAGCTAAAGCATCTCGAACAGACATAATACCTAACTGATCATTATCTGCACTTACGACACGAACTTCGCGAGCACGGATTTCTTCATTAATACGCGGTGTATCTTTGCTAATACTAGTCACCTCCAAAGGGATAAAAAAATCGGATGGCACAAGGCCATCCGAGCATAGTTTGTAACTATCTGTACCCAACATTTCATGACATTAGGTGAGAAGCGGATGGCTTCTACTTGTTAATACTCAATTAGTATACAGCATTGCATGGTGAATGTCAAGGGGTTTCATCGTCATCATTAGTATAATTATGAACGACATATGAT
>CAUUJQ010000121.1:0-4372 GCA_963545445.1 uncultured Veillonella sp.
AGTAGCGATACTTTCAGATAAAGTAGATATTTCGGAAGAGATTGCCCGATTTGCCTCACATGTGGTACAATTAAAGGAAATACTTGAGGAAGAAGGACCTATTGGACGTAAGTTAGATTTCTTGTTACAAGAAATGAACCGCGAGGTGAATACGATGGGATCCAAAGGGAATGAAATCACAATTGTCGATACCGTTGTACAGTTGAAGGTAGAGTTAGAAAAAGTAAGAGAGCAAATTCAGAATATAGAATAATGTGTAAGTAGTACTGGAGTTATCATGTCTGATAAAGGAATATTAATCGTCATTTCAGGACCATCCGGGGCAGGAAAAGGCACGATTTGTGCAGAACTCCGCAAACAAATGCCAAACTTGGTCTATTCTGTATCGATGACCACACGCCAACCGCGGGTGGGAGAAGAAGAAGGCATTAGCTATTTCTTCCGAGATGTAGATACATTTGAAAAATTAATCAAAGAAGATGCATTCTTGGAATATGCAAAAGTGTACGATAATTACTATGGTACACCGAAAGAGCACGTGATGAACTTATTAGAAGAAGGCAAAAGCGTGATTTTGGAGATTGATATTCAAGGTGCTATGAAGGTAAAAGAATCCTACAGCGATGCTGTCTTTATCTACGTTGTGCCGCCGTCATTAGATGTGTTGACATCTCGTCTGCATGGTCGTGGTACAGATGATAAAGAAGTGATTCATAAGCGCCTATCCTTGGCTTGTTCAGAGTTGGCTTTGGCGCATCGTTACGATTATATTGTCGTCAACGATGATTTAGAGGATGCCATTGAACGGACTGCGTCTATTTTGCGGGCTGAAACTTGTAAGATTAGTCGCAATAAGGAAAAGATTCAATATATTTATAAACGCTACAGTAATGAGCAACAACATAATGGATAATACGTAGGTAACTGCGAGTTAGTGATTTACACAGAGGAGACATACATCATGATGGTAGAACCGCATTTAAAAGATTTGGAAAAGCAAGTAGATAGCAAGTACACATTGGTGACATTGGCAGCGAAGCGTGCTCGTGAATTAACTGATGGACAGCCATCCTTGGTAGGTGATGTAGGCACAGAAAATCCTGTATCCATCGCTTTATATGAAATTGCAGCGGAGCAAGTTGGCTTTGAACGCACAAAAGATGGTGTGAAATAATTTTATATTGACCGTATATGATGCCTAATGAATAGAGGAATCCAACTATATTCATTAGGTATTTTTTTCAGGTATACTACATTCCTAAAAGCTATAACAAAAGATACTGAAAAGGTAGAAAATATAAGGGAAGTAGGGTATAATTAAACTGTTCATGTAAATAATTATTGGAGGTTTATATGGCTAAAGATTGTTCATTTGACGTAGTATCCGAAGTGGATATGCAAGAAGTAGACAATGCAGTGAATCAAGCGAAGAAAGAAATCGGCACACGGTATGATTTCCGCAATAGCAAAGCAGATATAGAACACGATGGTGATACGATTAAAATTCATTGTGATGATGAATATAAATTAGGGGCCATCATCGATGTGCTAAAAGGCAAAATGGTGAAACGTAATGTAGCGATTAAAAACTTGGAGTATGGGAAAATCGAACCAGCATCTGGTGGTACTGTTCGCCAAGTTGTGACCATTAAAAATGGCATCTCTAAAGAGGTGGCTAAAGATGTGGTGAAACTCATCAAAAACATGAAATTAAAAGTGACGGCTCAAATTATGGAAGACCAAGTACGTGTAGCAGGAAAAGATAAAGATCAATTGCAAGCAGTCATTACGATGCTTCGTGAACAGGATCTACCTGTGGAATTACAATTTGTGAATTTCCGTTCTTAATCAAATAGAGGAGCATCACCCAATGGATGCTCCTATTTTATCATGTGAGGGACTATGAACGTAGAAGATATGCGTGGTGGTTACACCACGGGTTCCTGTGCAACAGCAGGGGTGAAAGCTGGACTCTTAGCTCTAATCGAAGAAGAAATTGTTGACCAAGTTTCTATACGAAACCCGCAAGATGCTTTCATCGATGTACCTATTGCCAAGGTAGAAGTCATATCGCCAACGGAGGCAATGGTAACCGTTGTGAAAGATGGCGGTGATGACCCAGATGTCACACATGGCACAGACATCGTGACTACGGTGATATTAAATCAATCGGGGGCCATTACCTACGAAGCGGGGTTTGGAGTTGGTACGGTAACGAAGCCAGGATTAGCATTAGCGGTAGGAGAGCCTGCCATCAATCCAGGACCTAGAACGATGATTTCCTATGTGTTCGACGAACTGGTGCCGAAGGGCATGGGTATCCATGTGAAAGTCTCTGTCCCTGCCGGGGAAACATTGGCTAGAAAAACCTTGAATGGCACCCTTGGTATTGAAGGTGGTATTTCTATCATTGGCACGACAGGTATTGTAAAACCGATGAGTGAAGAAGGGTTTAAAAACTCTTTAGTACCCCAATTGCGTGTCATGAAAGAAGCCGGTTATACAACGGCCATCCTTGTACCAGGGCGTATAGGTCAAGAAATTGCAAAAGAGCAGCTGGGTATTTCTATCAATCAAATGGCAGAAACAAGTAATTTTATTGGCTTTATGTTAGAACAATGTGTCAAAATTGGCTTTAAAAATATTCTAATTATTGGTCACATTGGTAAAATTATTAAATTGGCTAGCGGTAGTTTTCACACCCATAACCGCATGAGTGATGGACGTATGGAAACGATTGTTGCCTATGCAGCCTTAGAAGGGGCATCCCAACAAGTATGTGAAGAATTGATGGAATGTCGTACTACAGAGGCGGCTATGCCAATTATTGAACGGGAGCATTTAGAGGGCATTTATCAGCGCGTAGCGGATCGGGCGTCCTTGCGCTCTATGCGTTATATTGCGCAAGATGCAAAGGTTGGTATTATCATATCTACCTTAGATGGCACAATTTTGGCTGTCGATGAGGTAGCAAAAGAAATAGGAGAAGAAGAATCATGGCACATACCTTGTATGTCGTAGGTATTGGCCCTGGGAATCCAGAGTATGTAGTACCTAGAGGGTTAGACCTTATAAAAAATGCGAAGGTCCTAGTAGGAAGTGAGCGAGCCTTGGAAGATTTTGCTTTGCCCGGTCAGTTAACATTTCCTATCGCAAAATTAGCACCTATGGCAGAATGGATGGGAGAACAACTACAATCCAATGACATTGTAGTGTTAGTCAGTGGTGATACGGGGTATTATTCCTTGTTGCCATACTTAAAAACTAAATTCCCTAATAATCCAATCGATGTGACGCCGGGGATCAGTTCCATGACATTTGCCTTTGCTAGACTTGGAGAAGTGTGGCATAATGCAGATTTAATGAGCTTTCACGGTCGTCGACCAGAGGAAAAGGATTTGTATTATGCGGAGGGACGAAAATTAGGATTCCTAACGGATCCTGAACAAAATCCAGCGTATATTGCAAGATATTTAATTGAAGAGCATGGTTGGCCGAAGGAAACAAAAGCGGCTGCTTGCGAACGATTGAGTTATGAAGATGAGCGTATTGAACGCGGTACATTAGAAGAATTACAAGATTTGGAGGGCTTCGGGCACTCCGTTATGGTGGTATTAGGATGAGACATTTTTTTGGAATTGAAGACGAGGAATTTATTCGTGGCGATGTGCCCATGACAAAAAAAGAAATTCGCATGGTTGTCATGAATGAAGCTCGCATTGAAGAAGATAGCGTTGTTCTTGACGTAGGGGCCGGTACAGGTTCGATTTCTATCGAAGCTGCCTTAGGAGCTCCGAAAGGACATGTGTATGCTATTGAACGTTTTGAAAAAGCGACGGATTTAATTCGCCAAAATCAAGAAAAATTTGGAGTAAACAACTTAACGATTATTGAGGCCAAAGCCCCAGAAGGTATGGAAGATTTGCCAGAATTAGACGCTGTCATCATTGGCGGTAGCGCTGGTGGCATGGGTACCATTATGGACGAAGTGACACGCTTGTTAAAAGTGGGTGGCCGTCTCGTAGTAACTGCTGTGACCATGGAAACAGGTTACACCATTTTGAAAGAACTAAAAGGTAGACCGTATACGTATGAAGGATTTCAAATGCAAGTGAGCCGTTTCAGAAAAGCTGGCCCATACCATTTATTAAATCCATTGAGCCCTATTTTTATCGTAACTGCAGTGAAACAGGAGGCATAATATGGCACAAGTACATATCGTGGGTGCAGGCCCAGGAGATCCGGAATTAATTACCCGTAAGGGATATCGATTGGTGCAAGAAGCAGATGTAGTGATCTATGCTGGCTCTTTGGTAAACCCAGAGATTTTAGAAGCTTGTAAAGAAGGCTGTGAAATTCATAACTCAGCATC
>CAUUJQ010000122.1:0-4358 GCA_963545445.1 uncultured Veillonella sp.
TCGACGGTAGTTCCGTTACAACTGTGAGAACCAACTAGGGTGGGACCGTGTTATTGAAATGATAATGCCCCTTGATGTGCTATGCACATTGAGGGGCTTTTTTGTATCATAGGTTGATCAGTGTTTCTTACGTTTTACGATGAGATCTGTATAAGGTATACAGTACAAGTAAACTCTATTAGAATGTTCTGGTAGATGTAAGCATAGCTTACTAACAGTAAAATAGGCGGGTGATTATGACAAACAACCGCACGCAATTATGTTAGAATCTGTAATGTACTACTAGGACAGACAGTATGTAAAATGTAAACCACTATACAACTAATACGCCATATATAACGCCCCTAGGGATGCATTGTCATCTCTGGGGGCGATTTTTATTTTTAGAAAGAGGAATATCATGGACAACAGAATTTATTTTTTTGATACTACACTACGCGATGGGGAGCAAACTCCAGGCGTGTCTCTTCAAACACCAGAAAAAGTAGAAATTGCACAATCTCTTGTGCGCCTTGGATTAGATGTCATCGAAGCGGGTTTCCCTGCTGCATCGGAAGGCGATTTTGAAGCGGTAGCTACCATCGCTAGAGAAGTGCGTGGATGTACGATCGCAGCGCTTGCTCGATCCAATGAAAATGACGTGACAAAAGCAGCAGAAGCGCTAGTAGGCGCAGAGCGTAGTCGCCTTCATGTATTTATCGCTACTAGCGATATTCACCTAGAGTACAAATTGAAAAAAACTCGTGAAGAAGTGATAGATATTGTGAAACACATCCTTGAGTTTGCGAAAGGTAAATTCGATGAAATCGAGTTCTCCGCAGAAGACGCATCTCGTACTGACTTAGACTACCTATGCCGTGTCTTCGAAGTGGCTATTGAAGGTGGAGCTTCTATCTTGAATGTACCAGACACAGTAGGCTACATGACACCAGAAGAGTTTGGCAATCGCATTCGCTACATCAAAGAACATACGAAAGGTATCGAGAAAGCTATCATCAGTGTACATTGCCACAATGACTTAGGCCTTGCGAATGCGAACACGTTGTCAGCTATCGAAGCAGGGGCTCGTCAAGTAGAATGTACTATGAATGGCTTAGGCGAACGAGCTGGTAATGTGGCGATCGAAGAAGTGGTGATGGCTATCAAAACTCGTCATGACCACTATCCATTCGATGTACATATCAACACGCCACTATTCACTCGCACTAGTAAATTGGTAAGCAAACTTTGCGGTGTAGCCGTATCTCCGAATAAAGCTATTGTAGGAGCCAATGCCTTTGCGCATGAGTCCGGCATTCACCAACATGGTATGTTGAATAATCCAACGACGTATGAAATTATGACACCAGCTAGCGTAGGGGCAGAAAAAACGTCCATCGTATTAGGTAAACATTCTGGTCGTCATGCCTTCGAAGATCATTTAGTGAATTTAGGCTTTCAGTTAGAAGAAGAACGTGTCAATGAGTTGTTCGTTCAATTTAAAGCCTTAGCAGATAAGAAAAAACAAGTCTACGATGAAGATATTTACGCATTGGTGATGGATACCATGCATCACGAGCAAGCATTCCACGTAGTACAACACGACTACCATTCCGATCAAAATGGCTATGTCCTAGCTAGCATTCGCGTGATGACACCGAGTGGGGAACGCATGGACGCCGCTGTCGGCGATGGTCCGGTAGATGCTTCTTTCAGAGCTATTGAACGACTAGTGAACACGCCATTTGTATTGGAAGATTTCCAAATCCGTTCCGTAACAGTGGGCAAGGATGCCCTTGGCGAGGCGGTTGTGAAAGTCAACTATAATGGCCGCAAATTCCAAGGTCGTGGGGTGAGCACAGATATTGTCAAATCCAGTGTAAATGCCTATATCAATGCAGTGAATGCATTTTATTTAGCAAAAGAATTAGAACAAGAGTTTGGAAACCAGGAGGGTTAATGTCATGGGTATGACGATTACAGAAAAAAATATGGCACACCATGCAGGGCTTGCAGAGGTAAAAGCAGGTCAAATGATCGAGTGTCAATTAGATTTCATCTTGATGAACGATATTACATTTCCACCAGCGAAAAAAGAGTTTGAAAAAATCGGTAAACCAGTATTCGATGCAGATCGTATCTACTTAGTACCGGATCATTTCACACCAAACAAAGATATTAAATCTGCTACACAAGCCAAAGTGATGCGTGATTTCGTGCGACAACATAAGATTACCCACTATTTTGAGGTAGGTCGTATGGGTATTGAACACGTATTGTTGCCAGAACAAGGTTTGATTGGTCCAGGGGAAATGATCATCGGCGCCGACTCTCATACGTGTACCTATGGGGCGTTGAATGCCTTCGCTACTGGCGTGGGTTCCACGGATGCTGGGGTCGCTATGGCAGAAGGCAAAACTTGGTTCAAAGTGCCAGAAACTATTAAAGTCGTGTTAGAAGGAAAACCTGCAAAATGGATTTCTGGTAAAGATATTGTATTGGATTTAATCGGTCAAATCGGTGTGGATGGAGCTCGCTATAAAGCTCTTGAGTTCCATGGATCTGGCGTGCAATATATGACAATGGCAGACCGTTTGACTATCTGTAACATGGCTATTGAAGCGGGCGGTAAATGCGGTGTATTCCCTTACGATACAGTGACAGAAGAGTACATCCAAGGTCGTATCACACGTCCTATCGAACCAATCGCAGCAGACGAAGATGCAGAATATTGCCAAGTGGTGACAATTCAATTAGACGAATTAACACCAGTGGTTGCGTATCCACATCTTCCTTCCAATACGCATTACATGAAAGATATTGTGAAAGAAGATCGTATTCAAATCGACCAAGTTATTATCGGTTCTTGTACGAATGGTCGCTTTGAAGACTTACAAATGTGCGCAGAGATTTTAAAAGGTCGCAAGGTAGCGGACTTTGTGCGTTGCATCGTCATCCCAGGGTCCCAAGATGTATATAACCAAGCAGTGAAAGCAGGTTTAATGGACATTTTCATCGAAGCTGGCTGTGCCGTAAGTACACCAACGTGTGGTCCATGCTTAGGTGGTTACATGGGTATCATGGCAGAGGGAGAACGCACTGTGTCTACGACGAACCGTAATTTCCGTGGCCGTATGGGACACGTAGATAGTGAAGTATATTTAGCGAGCCCGTATGTGGCGGCAGCAAGTGCAGTAGCAGGGTATATCGCAAGCCCTGAGGAGGTATAATATGGCAGACTTTCAAGGAACGATTTGGCGCTACGGCGACAATGTAGATACAGACGTGATCATTCCAGCGCGCTACTTGGCGATTGCGGATATGGCAGAATTGGCAGAACATGCCATGGAAGATATTGACACTACCTTTGCACCGAATGTGAAAGCAGGTGAAATTATGGTGGCTGGCAAAAACTTCGGCTGTGGTTCCTCTCGTGAACATGCGCCAGCGGTGATTAAAGAAAAAGGCATTTCTTGCATCGTAGCCGATAGCTTTGCTCGTATTTTCTTCCGCAATGCTATCAACATCGGTTTACCGGTGATCGAAATTGGCGATGCAGTGGGCCGCATTCAAGAAGGTCACGAAATCGCTGTAGAAATGGCTACAGGTGTTGTGCATAATGTGACAACTGGTGAAAGCTACCAGGGAACGGCACTACCTCAATTTGTGCAAAACATTGCTAAAGCAGGTGGATTGGTGAACTTTGCAAAAATGAGACAGGAGTAATATGATGAGTGAAAAACAAATTGTCCTAATTGCTGGTGACGGCATTGGGGAAGAAATAACAAATTCCGCGCGTGCTGTGGTGGATGCAGCCTTTGCCAAAGCGGGTGTAACAGCGAACTGGATAGAGAAAAAAGCAGGTGGTGCGGCCATCGATGCTTTCGGCGAACCATTGCCACAAGACACCATCGATGCGTGCCAAGCGGCGGATGCTGTATTATTAGGTGCTGTAGGCGGTCCTAAATGGGATGATGTAGAACCATCCATCCGTCCTGAAAAAGCCATCCTTGGCTTGCGTAAAGCATTGGGCTTGTTCTGTAACTTACGACCAGTGAAAATCTATCCAGCATTGCGTGAGTTCTCTCCATTGAAACCAGAGTTGGTAGAAAATGTTGACTTCGTTATCGTTCGTGAATTAACTGGTGGCATCTACTTTGGAGAACGGGAAGAAGCGCAAGGAGAAGGCCCAACCGAGTTTGCTTGGGACAAAGAGATGTACGCTCGTTATGAAGTGGAACGGATCATGGACGTAGCCGTAGAAACAGCACGTAAACGTTCCGGCAAAGTGGTGAGTGTAGACAAAGCAAATGTATTGGCGTCATCTCGTTTATGGCGTAAAATTGCGAAAGAAAAAGCAGAAGCGAATCCAGATATCA
>CAUUJQ010000123.1:0-4356 GCA_963545445.1 uncultured Veillonella sp.
TGCATAATAACACCAGTGACAGCTAATCCCGCACCTACTAAAGCCGCTAAGATAACTCTCGGCATACGCAACATCCATACAATATCATTCAAAGCCCCTTGTCGTGGATCTTCAATCGTAATGGTATCTACAAATTTTGATGCCACCACTTGCCACAACGTGTGTGCTGGAATATGGACAGTTCCCAAAAATAAAGACCATGCCATACCCGCAATCAATAGGGCTATGAGTATAATTCCTACACCCACCACTGTGAGCGTATGTGTTCGATTACTCATGAGTACCTCCTGTAAAATTAGGATACAATCCGCGAATCATAAGATTCAATCCATCATGAATTCGAGTGCCTGCACTGTACACCATAAATAATGGAACCCCGTGTACTCGATGATTACGTATGGCATCTACATGTTGTAATGTAGGATTCTTATATAGATTGTCTATGAGTTCATCTTGCCGTTCATAATCCTCTTCCACTAGCACTAAAAAGATAACTGATGGATTTAAATGAATCAACTCTTCTGCATTGATTGTCTGTCCCGCTTCAGAAATAAGATGACCACCTATTTCTTCTAGCATATTTCCTGCTAATGTTTCCTTATCATACACACGATACTGTCGTCCCGAATTTTCAAATATTAGAACCGTATCTTTTGTGTTTTGTGTTTCTCCATAGGCCCTTGCCTCTGTCACTGCACGTTTAGTCCGATTCACAAGCTCTTCCGCTCGTGCTTGTCTATTGACGATAGCACCTAAGTCAAGAATATATTGATATTCACCCTCCACTGTTCTCTTAGAGTTTTTATAGGATGCCCTTGAAATATAGCTATCAATCCCACGTTGTGACCAGAAATCTGTACTCTTCCAATTATTCTTCTGAAAGGTAGAATACCATCCTACAAGTAAATCCGGTTCCCATAGTAATGTAGTTTCTACATCTGGAATTTCCATGCTTTTGTAAGGAATTTTTTCATAGGCATCACGATATTCTTTTGCAATATATTTGCTATCTGGCACCCCTATAGCCGCGATCATACGATCACCTACACCCAGAGCAAGCAATGTTTCTACCGAACTTTGCCAAACGCCCATGATGCGTCGTGGTTCCCCTTCATAGGTGACATCTTGATCAGTTCCTTTACTCGTTAACTGATTCACTGTGCGCGGTCCTACTTCATGAACAATCGCCGTACTTTCCACATATTCAGGCATAGGAATGAACTCTTCCATGCCATGTAAATGTGCGCTATACAAGCCACCTAGCAAAGCCACTACAATGCCTGTTATATATATTTTCTTCATTCTTTCACCTAAGTGAAAGAGCTACAAATTGTAGCCCTTTCTAGAATCACTATTAGAATTTGTATTTAGCACCGATCATAGCTTGACGAGCTGGCATTGCGTAACTACCTGGATCATAAGCTTGACTCGTATATGTTTCGTACGCTTTATTTGTTAAGTTTGTCACAGCTACATAAGTCGTTAAATCTTTTGTTACATCATAGTTAAGGTTCCAATCTAGAATTAAGAATCTTCCTGATGTAAAGGCCTCTGTATTTGCTCCCGTATAATAATTAATTAATAACCCGGAAGATAGTTTCCCTTTTTCATAGTTAACATTTAATGTATAATGATTTGCTGGTCTCAAATAATTAATGCCGGTATTAATATCTCCAGACTTATTGTAATTCCATTTTGGATCTAATTCATATCCTGGTTTAGCTGACCATTTTTCGTTTAAATGAGTGTACGCCGCACCTAATGTCCAATTGCCATTTAATTTATGATCTACAGTAACGTTGAAGGACGTTTTCTTTTGTTTAGCATTAACAGCACGACCTTCAAACTCGTTTCCAACTTTCACATTAAACGTAGCAATGGCATTACTCATATCTGTCAAGCTATAATTTACACCTACTGTTGTTTTTTTATTAAATGTTTTTTGATAGCCTAAAGTATATACCGCTCCTTTTTCATCCTCTAATGGAATATTGTTGACTAGACCAGTATAGCCAGAATACACATAATCACCAGAGCGCAATGGACGCACTACTCGTGTCCATCCAGCATATATTGTACTATCATCTTTAAGCTTATATTGTAAATTTAATGCTGGTGTTACCACAAATGTAGAACCACTAAGTGATGTTCCATTATCCACATAGTTACTGTATCTAGTGAATCGAACTGTTGGTGTTACATCAAAATTATCATTCACATGGATTTTATCTTGAACATAGCCATATATAGAATTACGCTCGATTGTATGTGCTTCTACTTTTTTTGCTCTCCAATTATATTTACGGAAGTCATGACTAGATTTATCATATGTTACATTAACTAATGCATCATGCTTTCCAATAGACCGAGCAACTTGTAATTGTACTCCTCTATTTTTCTCATCATGGAAAGATGTTGGTGCTGGAGCCTTTCCACCTGTTTTCTCTACCCATGCATCAAGATCTGCTTTACTACCTCCTGGGAATGGTGCCAAATATTTCTTAATCCAGTCTTTTAAAGCACTTTCATCTGTAACCCCATTAGGAAAATCAGCCTTGAATTGATCTTGTATGCTGTCATAACCATCAGTTGGTAAACTCCAAACATATTTATCATTACTACCATATCTATGTCGTTGATGATAGAAACGTATAAAGCTTTCCATATCCGCTTGACGATCAAATGTGTATTTTACATCTACATCATTATTTTTATATTCGCTATATGAATTATATGCTAATCCATCTAAAGCAAATAAATTATGATACCCTTTATTTAAACGATTTGTTACAGTGGAATCTGCTTCTAAATTTCCTTGATCATCCAACGTACCCACTTCAGCATTAAAGATAATACGATTCCAATCAGTCTCATTCCAATATTGTAAACTTGGTGTTGTAATAGGATAACCATCTTTACCTTGTTGATGATTGATAGAAACTGTTAAACGTTTTGTATCACTGAAATCTTTGTCGATGCGAATATTCCCGCTTTTTTCGTCAAATCGAGAACCACCTAATGTTCCTGTTTCACCTGTATACCCATCAATATATTTTGTATCATGAGACATCACACGATGTAATCCTACATAGTAGTGTAATGATTTATCACTACCAGTACTACCAGAGTAAGAGAAGTCGTAATTATGTTTCCCCCAAGAGCCTGTAGAAACATCTAAGGTTGCTTGGTTAATTTCCTCACCTTTACGAGTGATAATATTGATGACACCGCCAGTTGCATCAGAACCATACGCAGAAGCACCAGGGCCTTTGATCACTTCAATTTTATCTACTGCATTAATATTAATAACTTGGTCTAGGTTTACCCCAGTCGATTTACTTCCTGATTCCGAAGTTTCAGAAAAACGATTGCTAGTGGCATTATCTACACGACGACCATCTACCAAAACAATGACACGAGTATCCCCATTGATAGAGATCCCATTATTAAAGAGTTGGTATCCATATTCTCCGCCACGGTATCCTGGATTTTGGAATGTGATACCTGGAATACGTTTGATTGCTTCTGTTAAATCACTATAGTGACGTTTTTCAATTTCATCACGAGTGATAACCTTTACGTCACCACCTGTACGATAGTAGGATTGTTCTGTCACTGTGTTACCAAATTGATCTTTAGATCGATCTCCCTTTACTACCTTTGTGTCTAATTGGTAGTTGTCCAAATGCTCATCAAATGCTGCTTGTACACCGCTAAATGTTGTCAACGCTACACAAGCTAACAATGCCGCAGAGATGCGTTTACTTGTTACTTTCATGAATATACCTCCAAAATGTTTGTACGCCCGTACAAGTCCTATAATGTTTGACTGCTTATATCTCCTATACAAGCAATGGTATGATTATATCTCATGTATTTACAATTTATCAATTCTTTTATCAAAATAATAATCTATAGAATCGTTTGCATTGTATTTTCCCTATCATAATACATCAGATATACTGCATATTTTACTGACAGTAATAGTTCCTACTATGTAAAAATTTCAGCTATGACGAAAAGAGCTACGCTTGGTAGCCCTTTTCTATAAGCTTCTTAGAATTTGTATTTAGCACCAATCATTGCCTGACGAGCTGGCATTGCAGAACTACCAGGACCATATGTTGAATTGCTTGTTGTTTCATATGCTGCATTTGTTAAGTTTGTCACCGCTACATATGTTGTTAAATCTTTGTTAACATCATAGTTTAAGTTCCAATCTACGATAACAAATCGTTTCGATGTGAAAGCTTCCAAATTGGATCCTGTGTAATAGTTCACCAATAATCCAGAAGATACTTTACCACCATCATAATTCACATTTAACGTATAATGGTTAGCAGGCCGTAATTTGTT
>CAUUJQ010000124.1:0-4328 GCA_963545445.1 uncultured Veillonella sp.
CAATTTGTTCTACACATTCACGTTCTGTTTTGCCGTTATCCAAAAATGCACGATACTTCGTAGCCAACGATTCTACTCCGTGTAACTGTGCTTCTGTATATTCATGCCAAGCATTTCTACGTTCCATACCTAGCTCCTTTCTATATAGTATTACATACGGTGTATTACCGTTTTCGTTCATACATAGTGCGCAATGCCGCTGGGGCATTGGTCACCATTTTAGACACATAATATCTGCGCCCTAAATATTTGCTGTCCGACCGTCCCACATACCAATGTACGCCAAACGATCCGTGTTCCTTGCAAGATCCAATGGATAAAAATCTATGTTTTACCACACCTACAATGGGCTCTAAATGCAATAAAGAATGGCATTCTGGACAGCGTGTTTTCGCCCGATTGCTCTGTCTAAATATGCGTGGCATGGTGACGATAGATTCAAATAATTTATGTTCATACCGTGAAAGTCCATATAAACATTTTCCCTTTCCTTTTTGCTCTCTTTGTTTCTTTTTCAAGCTAGTCACAAAGGGAAACCGTTGGCACACCATCGCCGTACAGATCGCATCATGTAAGCCATTGTGAGCCTGTAAATTGGGAACTTTCATATCCATTTCTTCCATTGCTTTTTGTAACGCATATTGCTGATTCGATCCGTGCATGGACTTAGCATACAGGGATTGTACGTCAAACCAAGGCACATTTCTATGGATAGGCACGCTATGACATAGTGCATTATCCATCAACATTTCAATGTCATCAGGGCCCCAAGAAACAAGAATTCCATCAGGTCCCACGAAATCTAAAAACTTTTGACACCCTCGGCGAAACGATACCCCTTCACGACGTAATTGTTCCATCGTAATGTGGGTCAGCTTTTCCACAGAATGGTGCATAGTAGGTAAAAATTTAGGCGTAATGTACACTTCAAATTGGTCCACAATTTGTAAGCTTTCATCTAATTTAACAGCCCCTATTTGTATCACTTCACCTATAAATGGAAAGCCTGAGCGCCGTATCATATTCGGTTCTAATGCATAGGGCTGATTCCACTCTAAGTCAAATACAATATAGTGCATGCCTACTTCTTACCCTTTCTATTTAACAATGTGTGCACTGCGTCTAACACTTCTGGCTCCTGTATGACAGATAAACCTTTGTATTTACCAGATCGCAACACTTGATTCATGTTTTTATTCACATCATAGGAATCCATCGTTTCTAACACGATTGCATCCTCTGTAAAAGGTCCGTATAAGGATGGGTTTGATGGTCCATACAGCGCCACTACAGGCACTTTTTGGCTTACCGCCACGTGCATAGGGCCAGAATCATTGGTGACAATGCAAATGCATCGCCGCATAGCAGCTGCCAGTTCTCCAATACTGAAAGCCCCTGCTCCCTTGATAGCAGGCTCTTTCATGACATCCAATACATCTTGTACCATCTCTACGTCCATAGGACCTCCGAAAAATACGATGGTATAGCCTTCCTTTGCCAATGTGTCCGCCACATGGGCAAAGCGCTCCTTAGGCCATCTCTTTTCCGGTACTGCACTGCCAATATTAAAGCCAATCACTCGATCCGTATCGACTACACCATGAGAGGCATAAAAAGCGCGTGCTGTTTCTTCCCATTCGGGGCTCGTAAACAGTTCTAATCCTGCATGCTCCACAGAATGTCCCAATTGTTCTAACACATTCATATACATCTGCGCCGCATGAATCGTTTTACGATTAAATCGCGTCACTTTCGTCATAAACGGTTGAAAGAGGAAATGACTCATTCCCGTTGTCACCTTAGCTCCGATTTTCCAAGCTAAATAGGATGTTCTTTCATTGGGATGCAAATTAATGAGCACATCCACAGAACCTGTACTGCGCACTTGTTTTGCAATTTGATTTAACCCTGGAATGCTATTATGTACCCCTTTTTTATCTACCTCAATTACAGCATCAATATAGGGATTACAGCGGTATATATCAGCTAATTTTTTATCGATAACATAGGTAATATGGCTATCTGGTGCAATCTTTCTAAGCGCATGGATAAAAGGCGTCGTTAATACAACATCCCCTAGATGCATCAAAAACGTGACAACAATGCGTTTTCCGTTTAATTCCATCATAGATTTCTCATTTCTTTCACTTGAGCCAACACCGTTTCCACGGAAATCTGGTCCATACATTCCATATCTTCCACTAATGGTTTATCAATGGTGGCCCGTGATGTAGGGGATACAATGAGATGTACGTGATCTCCTCCATAAGGACCTGTTCGTTCTGCACACGTAGTACCAAACAAGGCAATCAGTGGTATTTGTAAAGCGCTAGCAATATGCAGGGGACCTGTATCAGCACTAATGTATAAAGCGCTGTGGCGAATCACTTCGATCAACTCATGCACATGAGTTTCACCAATTAAGCTGACCACATTCGGATGCCCTACCCCCTCAACGATAGTTTGTCCTTTTGGCACGTCATCAACGGCTCCTACTAGCACTACTTTTTGGTCTAATTTCACTAACTCTTGGCACAGTTCAGTAAACTTCGGCAGAGGCCACTCTTTGGCAATCCATCTAGCACCAGGGGCTATGACAATATATGGTTCATTGTCAGAAATCCCTCGGTCTTGCAAGGCCCGCATAGCTGTTTCCTTCGCCTCATGGGAAGACGGCAGTGGAAACACCACCTCATCTACTGCACAACCTAAGGCTCTTGCCGTATCTAAATAGCGGTCTACCACATGACCCTTGCAATGGCTACCCACTAGGGGTGTATTCACGATCCAACTTCCCTCACGTTGTTCGCAATAGGAGTACTTTTTCTTGGCTCCACTCACACCGGCTACGGCAGCACTTTTAGCTAGGGACTGTAAATCCAGAGAAATATCAAATTTTTTCTTATGTAACTGTCCCCATAATTCCATCAAATACGGGAGACGCTTTAGTCGTTTTTTATCAATGAGAATGATTTCATCCACCCATGGCTTTCCCGGAATGATGTCCTTGAAACGCTCATGAACTGCCCAAGCAATATATGCTTTGGGATATTGTTTTCGTATGGCATATAAGGTTGGTAATGTATGAATTATATCACCTAACGAACTCATTCTAATGAATAAAATCCGTATATCTTCTTTCATATGGTATCCCTTTCTCATATCTTGATCTCTATACCTATTAAGTATACCATAGGATGTGCATAAAAGTTAAGATTTATATAGTCATACTGTGTATACAACATGAGTGGTTGCAACTGCGAAAGTCTACTGTTATGACAAACCTGCCATAGAGCGCATGACGAGATCGATATCGCGGTTTTCTAACTCTTGTATAATGTGAATGTACGTCTTCTGCGTTGTAGTCATACTCGCATGCCCTAATCGCCTAGCCACACTCGCAATAGATACACCAGCAAAGAGCAATAAAGAGGCATGCGTATGTCGCAGTCCATGGACAGAAATGACGGGAATCTCTAACTCTTTACAATATCGTTCCAATCGATCATTAACCGTCGAGTTATAGACTGTGCCTTTCACAAAAATCGGTTGATCCTCAGGCAATCCTTTAATGAGCTCTGAAAACTTTATAATCGTTTGCCAATCCACTTGAATCTTCCGTACGGAAGATTTATTTTTTGTCGGTAAAAATCCGCCTTTCCCTTTATAATCCCATGTTTTATTGACGATGAGCGATTGATGGGGAAAGTCGAAATCTTTCGGCGTTAATGCGAGCGCCTCAGAAAAACGCATGCCTGTCTTAGCAATGATAAAAATAAACCAGTCCCAATTAATCTCTGGCGTGAGATTCAAATGTACCAGCAATGTATGAAGCTCAAATTGATTTAAGTATTTAATTTTCTTTTCCCTTGGCGCCTTCCCTTTAATAATAGCTTTCCTCGTAGGATCGCGGTCAATGTATCCCTCGTCCACCGCATCTAATACGGCTGCTTTTAACTGATGGTGAAAGTCCATCGTTGTTTGTCGTTCATGATACATCGCATAGTCATTGAGTAATTGTTGATAGGTACTACGATTTAACTGTGAAAGTCGCAACTCTGGCACCAGCTTTTCTAACCATGTCAAAGTAATCTCATACTTTTTCATCGTTACCTCTCGAATAGCCCCTTCCTTGTAAATTCGAATCCAACGTTCATAGTACTTGTAAAACAATTCCGAGCCTTCCTCTGCTCTTTCCATACATACACCCCTTTACTAATATCATAAGAATAGTGATTACCTATATCTTACTCGTATTTTTCAAAAAGTGTAATATGAGTTGTAAAATAATTTATTTCTTTAACTATGAACATTTTGAATGATTTGAG
>CAUUJQ010000125.1:0-4243 GCA_963545445.1 uncultured Veillonella sp.
ACCTTACATTGTTCAGTTTTCAAAGATCAACTTCGTCATTCACAACACTGTGTTGCGACGACCAGATTATAATAACAGATTCACAAGTTTGTGTCAACAGTTATTTTTAATCTTTTTTCACTCACTCTTTCGAGGAAGTAGCCTGTGTTCTCGTGAACACTTGTATAAGTATATTCCTTTTTTTAATAAAATGCAACCCCTATTTTTTCCTTTTTTAATATTTTTACTACCCCTACATTTCTACCCTACATTTCTATTGCACTTTTTTGCATAACAAACACGTTGCAATAATTTTGAATGCTCCTTATATTCCATTCGCTCATCTCTATACTAGCCTATATTATGTCCCTCATTTCTTTACTTACGTCTATACGCTACTAATGAATCCCCCCACCAAGAGAACGCCATTATGCGTAGTAGCCTTTGGGCAGTCTCATCCTCTCTAAATCACATATAACGCAAGAAGAGCACGACATATTCCGGAGCAAACCTAACCACTGTATCAGTTTGTGGAGGAATATGTCGTGCTCTTCCCTTCGCTCTATTCAGTTAATGACCGCCCCGGCTACATAGCATCACAAGTGAACGCTTTCGCCTAGTTCGTAGTTCCCTTTCGTCGTCACCACACGATCTGTCGGGTATAATCCATCCAATATGGTCACCACGTCATCCACTTCTAATCCCGTCTCAATAGTTCTAATATCTATTGTATTATTTTCCGTCAGCACATACACAAATTTACCATTCTCCCCATCGCGAATGATTTCCGCAGGCAACGTTAGGGCTGGCGCCTCCGCCTTTGTTTCGATTACCAATGTGTAGAACTCACCAACCGTCACTTGCCCTGGTTGTACGTTGAAAGTAGCTTTCACAGTGATGCTCGGACCCGTTTCTGTTCCCACAAATGTAATTTGTCCTGGCACCTGCGTTCCATTGACATCTAAATAGACTTGTACGCCACCAGTGATGTTGGGCTGTTTCAAAATCGCACCGAAACTTTGGGGCACACTCAAGGTCGCCACCACTGGGGAATCTTGTTGAATCAGCAGCAACGGTTTGCCTTCAATGGCAATCTTTCTATCTTCGTTATAGATAGCCGCCACCTTTCCTTCCATCGGTGAAAGTAATCGGGCTGCCGCTATTTGTGCTTGTATTTTTGCGATGGCTGATTCAATGCCCGATGTATCTGCGCTGGATCCACCTGAATAGGAAGGAACCGTTACCACTTGCGATTGTGCCCTCGCCGCAATCGTTTCAAACTCACGATTCGTAATAATACCCGCATCACGCATATATCGTGCTCGTTCCACATCTGCCGACGATACACTGCCACCTACCACCGTAGTCGATGCACTCTGTTGTGGCGCTCGACTTCGTGCCTCCTGCAACTGTCCTAACAAAGATTGCAGTTGTTGTTGTAGTGATGTGGTGTCGATCATGGCGAGTACTTGACCAGCTTTCACCATGTCACCTACTTTCACCGTGAAAGCAGACACCGACCCCGACACCGTCGGTTCCACACTAGCCTTATGTAGGGCTGTAATATTCGCCTCATGACTGATGCGCACCGGCATTTGACGTTCCACAGGGTTCACCACCTGTACCGTTTTGGGCTGCATCCATACGAACACACCGCCAGCAATAATCAGTACCGCCACCACTGTTATATATATCCAATATTTCCGTATCCAAGAATAGTTCATCATGCACTCCTCTCATATAGAGAGTATTATACTACTCTTAAAGGGGAATATCTAGCCATACCCTTCACTGAGGAGCCATTACGCGTAGAAGCCTTGTGGGGTTCCTTTTTACCTAACTCACGTAAATGCAAGAAGAGCACGACATGTTCCGATCCGAACCTAACCACTGTATCAGTTCGGATTGGGATATGTCGTGCTCTTCCCTTTATCACATTCAGTTAAAACGCCACAAGGCAGAATAGCATTACAAGAGACGTGCTTCTAATGCCGCCAATCGTGCTTTCAATTGACGATTATCCTCTAATAACTGCTCTATCAATGCTCTGTCACTTACAGCTGGTGTGTCTTGAGTAGCTCCAAATTTCCAAGTCAACCCTACATTCATCATGTGTCCTGTCTCATTACCACCACCTAAGGTGCCACCCACTTTCACCATGAACCGATCATTGACGAAATGGGATAACCCTAACGCCATGGCTTGACGTCCTTTGTATGTGCCGAAGCCGACCATGAACTGCGTAGGATTCTTCGCATCATAGGACAAGGGGCTTAGCGCCGCAAGAGCCGCACTACTAGCTGCCACACCGCGTACTTCGCTACGTGTTCCTTCTAGCTCTGAAAGTAGAGTGGTCGCACTTTGCCCTTGCAATGCTTTCAGTTGACGTACATTAACCGCATCGAAATCATTGACACCATCATCAACACCTACGATTCTTCTATAGGATAATTCCGTAGCCTTATCCGTTTCTTTATAGGCCACAGATACTACATTATTCTCCTCAGCCACTGAGCCATAGCCTAGTGCCACAGAATTAGTCACTCCAGCTTTGACTTCACTGTTTCGCCCTAGCCCTACAGAATTCATTCCATGTACTCTTGCATATCGACCAATGGCAAGAGTATTTTCCTCAGTTGCCTCTGCCTTATTTCCTATAGCCACGGCAAAATCTTTCTTAGCCTTAGCAAGGTGTCCGAGCCCCACACTACCATATCCAGCCGCCTCACTTAGAGTTCCTACAGCCGTACTAAGCTCACCAGCTGCTTTTGATTCTACGCCAAGTGCCATACTCTTTATATTCGTCGATTTAGCTTGCTTACCAAACGCTATGGCACTATCACGATTCGCCTCTGCTTGGTATCCAATAGCAATGGCATCTGCATAATATGCTGGACCATTTAACAGTGCCTCCTTTGTTACTCCACCTGCCTTAGCTTCTTTACCAATGGCAATCCCATGATCTGCATTTACCTTCGTTTCAGAACCTACTGCAACCCCTTGTACAGCTTTTACCTCTACAACCGCATTAAATCCAACAGCAATCCCTTGATTCGCATTATTCTTTACTTTACCTAAATTACCAATCACCACGCTATCCTCAGCACTGGCAACACTACTAGGGCCTATAGCCATAGAATTTGCTGCAGAAGCAACAGAACCATAACCAGATGCATACGATTTTTCTCCACTGGCATCTGAATTAGCTCCCAATGCTAGGGCATACTTATTCTCCGCCTTACTTTCAGTACCAATCGCCACTGCACTTGCTCCTAACGCTTTCGACGAAATCCCCTGTGCAATCCCTTTCATACCGCTAGCAGTACTCCCTTTTCCTAAGGCAATGCCAAACTTACCAGAAGCATTAGCTGCGTTTCCCACCGCCAACGCATTCGTCGTTGCCGACGCACCAGTCCCCCATGATAGCTCACCATTAGCGCCCTCATTCAAAGACGTAGCCGCCCCATAAGAAGAGAACACACTCCCTAACAAAACACTAGCCACCATCGCAGCACGACCTATATACATAGCTCCACCTCATTTATATCCATTCACTAGCCATAGAGTGCAGTACCCTACAACTCACTTATAATTCAATATGCTACTAACTATAGCACTCGTACCCCCCCCTGTCAACATTTGTACATCCACAAAAGAGCACTGAGGAACGCAGTTACGCGTAGTAGCCTTGTGGCGTTTCTTACTGACCGAATCACACAAACACAAGAAGAGCACGACATGTTCCGATCCGAACCTAACCACTGTATCAGTTCGGATTGGGATATGTCGTGCTCTTCCCTTTATCACATTCAGTTAAAATGCCACAGGCTACATAGAGGAACAAGTGACGATTGTAATACACCTATAAACTGTGCTATAATTAAGACAACAAAAAGAAGAGCCACCAACGTGTGAAGGCGTTAGGCTCATCTCAAGAATCTAGTAATTGAAATAGCCTAACGTGTGAGGTCTGCAACACCTCGTTACGTTAGGCCTTTTCATTGACTATTTTAAAAGGTCAATGATTTGAATTGCTAAGCTAGTTAGCGCGATGATTAAGGAAATCTTTTCGTACTTAGTCATAGCAACCACCTCCTCCTTTAATAAGAAGAGATGAGCCCAACTCACGTCGGTGGCACTTCTATAACTCATTATAACACAATTCGTGTATATTACTAAAGCGTTTTTGACATTAATTCACACTATTACCCTGAGGAACGCCGTTACGCGTAGTAGCCTTGTGGCGTTCCTTACTGACCAAATC
>CAUUJQ010000126.1:0-4233 GCA_963545445.1 uncultured Veillonella sp.
ATGTAGATAAAGTATCGAAGAGGGAAGTGGAAATTGTTTCTAAAATATTTCACTACTAAGGATAAAAACTCAAAAAATAGAAAAAAGTTAATAATTTCTTCTAAAAACGTAGTATATGCCACGTCGGTTGTAAATAAACCTGGTATGAGTGTCACTATATAGAATGCCGTATTCAAAACAGCTACGCTTAATACAATTCCGATAGAAAATAGAGTGAAGTTTAAAACCCACTGAAAAAATGTAGACACTTGTTGTAAAAAATAGTTCATAGGTACCTTTCCAATGAAAAAGGGTGGAGTGACGAATCACTGCACCCTTATATAGTTACTCAATAACAATTACACTAACGCTTTTACTGCCGCTTCAGCTGCCTCAAAGTTAACAGCAGATGTTACTTCTGGCACGTATTCTACGTAACGAACTACGTCATCTTTGTCGATAACTACGATACCACGAGATAATAAACGTAAGCCTTCAAGAATGAAACCGTAGTTTTCACCGAAAGAAAGATCGCGGTGGTCAGATACAGTTTCCACTTGGTCGATACCAGCAGCTCCGCACCAACGTTTTTGAGCGAATGGTAAGTCTACGGATACAGTCAATACAACAACATTTTCACCTAATTTAGAAACGTTTTGGTTGAACCAACGAGTTTGCGCATCACACACGCCAGTATCTAAAGATGGTACTACGGAGATAACTTTTACTTTACCTGCGTAATCTGCTAATGTTTTTTCACCTAAACCATTGTCTAATACTTTGAAAGCAGGAGCCTTGTCACCTACTTTAACTTCTTTGCCCAATAAAGCGATTGGGTTACCTGCAAATGTTACTACACCTGTACGTTTTTCCATTGTATGTTCCTCCTTTAATAACGGAATAATATCTTTTGTATATTAACATTATATCATGGTACAATTAAGTTAGTAAATAATCTTTATCGAAAAAAATCGAAATTAATATAAGCGAGGTAGTTATGAAGGGTATTCATTTGTTTCGCCACTTTTTTAAAGAACATTCCTACAAATATATCATAGGTATATGTCTGTTGCTCATCATCAATGGTCTATTCTTATTAGTTCCTAGTTGGATGGGGGAGGCTATTAATACATTATATGTAGGAAAAGAGGGTATTTGGCATTATGTTGAGCTGTTTATAGTATTAGGGATTGGTATTACTATTCTCAAATATATTTCTCGTCATATGCTCTTAGGATCGATCCGCAATTTTGAGTTCTATTTGCGCCGTGAACTATTTCATCATGCCTTGCGGATTCCAACATCCTATTATGATGAGCATGGTCCAGGAAAAGTGATGGCCCTCATGACTAATGATGTGACGTCCTTACGTGTCTCTCTGGGATTGGGCGTCATGCTGTTTGTAGATGCACTCTTTTTTGGAGTCATCGCATTCTGTTTACTAGTGCAAAAAATGTCTTTGTGGTTAGCTGTAGTGACTATTTTACCGATGCCATTCATCGTGTACGGTATGTTGACACTTTCAAAATATCTGCGAAGCCGGCAAAAGAACGCCCAAAGTTCCTATAGCGATGTCACAGAATATGCGCAAGAATTATTTTTAGGCATGGCTGTGATTCGCGCATTTAACAAAGAATACAATAGTTGGAAGCGATTTACTGCGGTGAATGAAACAAATTATGAAAACAACTTATCTGTAGTTCGCATCGATTCCTTATTAACACCGTTGACCTATATGGCCCCTTTTGTGTGTTACGCCTTAAATATGTACGTATGTGGACAAGCCATTATCAATGGAGAATTGACAGTGGGCGAGTTTGTGGCTCTTAATGGATATGTGATGCTTGTTATTGGGCCTATTATGGCTATCGGGTCACTAGCGACAGTATTGCAAAAAGGCTTAGCTTCCTTAGAAAGAATGGAGGAATTTTTTGATCTTCCACAGGAAGACATTCAGGAACAGGTTAAGACCTTACCATTAGAGACGATTCGTATCAATCAATTATCATTCACCTATGCCTCAAGTAAGGAACCCATTTTAAAAGATATTTCCATGACAATCCCAAAAGGCTCTTTCATCGGCATTGTAGGGGGGCCTGGATCTGGTAAATCTACATTGTTTAAACTATTGCTAGATATTCAACATGCCCCTAAGGGCACCATCTATTTTGGTGAAAGAGATATCCAAGATATTCCTCTTAGTACATTGCGTCACAGTATTGCCTATGCGCCAGCTACGCCATCCTTATTGAGTGTATCTATCCGCGATAATATACAATTTGGTTTTGACCCGACCAAAAATTCTAAGATGACTATCGAAGAGGCAGCTCAGCGAGCAGGACTATTTAGAGATTTAGAAGAGCGTATTGAAGGGAACAAGAAAGATGTGACCTTAGAAGAAGGCGGTTCTGATGTGTCTGGTGGCCAACGTCAACGCATATCCTTAGCCCGTGCCTTTTATAAACAGGCCCCTTATTTGCTATTAGACGATGCATTCTCAGCCCTAGATCCTCATAGCCTGCGCCATATTTTAAATACCTTGAGGTCCCAAGAAGAACAAACCATGCTTTGTATTTCCCAGCGCTTAGAGGCTCTTGAGGAAGCCGATTGTATTTATGTATTCCACGAAGGTCGTATCATAGAATCGGGTACACATAGTGAATTATTGCAACAAGAAGGTATGTATCATCAATTAGTGATGTTACAAAAGCGAGGTGCTAGTGATGAAAACTAAACAAAAAACAGATTATCATGTGCTCTTGCAATTGTGCACGTTTATTAAACCATACCTATCCTATATGTGCCTTGGCGTATGTATGCTCATACTCGTGTTGGGTGTACAATTAGTCCGTCCTGTGATCATGAAAGAATTTATCGATGTGGGTGTGGCAACGAAGGATATGGGGCTCATTACTAACTATGCGGTAGGCTATATCGGATTAATCATCTTTGGCATGATTGCTTTGGGGATAGAAAATTATGCATTACAAAGTTTTGGTCAGCGTATCATATTTGATATACGAAATACTATCTTTGAAAACATATTGACCATGAGTCCCCGTGAGTTCACGTCCTATCCGGTAGGTAATTTGGTGACACGAGTGACCAATGATACGGAGTCTATCCGTACCTTATACACAGAAGTACTAGTAAAAATTGGTAGTAGCTTCTTTCAGATAGTGGGGATTCTAGTATTTATGTTCCTTATCGACACGACATTAGCAACCATTGTCTTATGCTTAGTGCCCGTGTTTATGGGTGTCATCTTCATCTATCGAACATATGCAAGGAAAGCGTTTCGCGGTGTAAGAAGTAAGGTGGCCGCATCTAATACTTCAGTACAGGAAATGTTAAATGCCATCCTCATGATTAAAACCTATGTAGGGGAAATGATCATGGAAAGAAGTTATGATCGGGTGAGTCGTGAATTTTTGGCAGCCGGTTTATTTGAAGTCAAAACATTTGCCATTTTCCGCCCTATTGTAGATGGTTTATTTTTTGTAGCTTTAATCGCGATCTTTACGGTGACAGGTTATTTCGACTCCATTACAGAAGCTGGCACGGTTTTTGCGTTTTTGCAATACATCAATCGCATCTTTGAGCCCATCAAGGAAATTGCTGAAAAATATGGAAATTTACAATCCGCCTTAGCTGGAGCAGAGCGTATACTTCCTATGTTACAATCTGACAGTAAAAAAGTAGAGGCACACATTGTCATACCTGATGCCTTCTCTAGGATTACAGCAATCGAGTTTGACCATGTATATTTCTCCTATGACGGATCAGATAATTACGTATTAAAAAATATTACATGGCACATAGAAGAAGGGGGCTTCTTAGGTATTGCGGGGCCATCTGGTGGTGGTAAATCGACTATGATGCAATTATTGTTAGGTTTTGAAACGCCTACGAAAGGAATGATTCGCATCAATGGAGTCAATGTACAAGATATAGATCCTAGAATTATTCGTCAATCCTTGGGATATGTGTTCCAAGATTCTCATTTATTTAAAGGTTCTATCGAAGATAATATCTCTTTATTTGATCCTACGATATCATCAGAGATGGTGCAAATGGCGGCGAAGAAAGCTCATTTACATCGTTCTGTTGAACATCTAGAGGAGGGATATAATACACCAGTAGGGTATTTAGGCTCCTTATTGTCACAGGGTCAACGGCAATTATTGTCATTGGCTAGAACGTTGGTGCAAAATAAATCGGTCCTTGTATTTGATGAGGCCACATCCAATATTG
>CAUUJQ010000127.1:0-4232 GCA_963545445.1 uncultured Veillonella sp.
CCAATGGTAGGCGCCATCATAGTAAAAGATGGTCGCATTATTGGGGAAGGGTATCATCAAAAAGCGGGCGAGCCCCATGCAGAGGTCCATGCTCTGCATCAAGCAGGGATGGATGCAAAGGGAGCGACCCTATATGTGACGTTAGAGCCATGCGCCCATTATGGAAAAACGCCGCCTTGTGCAAAGCGGGTCATTGCGGCGGGTATTAGTCGTGTTGTAATTGGCATGATTGATCCTAATCCTTTAGTAGCAGGGAAAGGATTAGACATGTTAAGAGAGGCAGGTATCGATGTAGAGGTAGGCGTATTAGAGCAAGCCTGTGTAGAAATGAACGAAGCTTTCATTACCTATATCAAAACTGGCAAGCCTTTCGTGATCTTAAAATCTGCCATGTCCATGGATGGTAAAATTGCCACCGCCAATGGCGAATCCAAATGGATTACTAATGAAGAGGCGCGCATTGATGGGCATCGTATCCGCAAAGAAGTTGACGGCATGTTGGTAGGTGTAGGTACGATTCTAGCAGACGACCCTCTATTAAGTTGTCGCTTACCACAGGAAACGGTGGAGAAGCAGCCGCATTTATATATTCTAGATTCAGAAGGTCGAACGCCATTGGATGCCACCATTTGGACAGTGCCGAATCGAGATATTACTATATTCGTAGGGGAAGACTGTGGATTGGAACAAATGGGGGCTTTCACCGACAAAGGTGCGGAAGTTATCGTTACACCGTCTAATGAAAGAGGTCTAGATATATCGTTCATTTTAGAAGAATTAGGAGCTCGTCAATGTATGAGCTTGCTCATCGAAGGCGGTAGTCAAGTTGTAGCGAGCTTTGTGGAAACAAAATCCTTTGATAAGTTAGTTACCTATATTGGGAACCGCATCATTGGCGGTATCGGGGCTACCCCCGCGGTGGGTGGCTTAGGATTCTCTAGTTTAGAGGAATCTGTGCAATTGGATATTCACGAGGTTATGCCAGTAGGTGATAATATGAAGATTATTAGTTATCGAAAAGGAAGGGAAGGCATCTATGTTTACGGGGATTATTGAGGAAATAGGGACCATACAAAGCGTGAAACGTTCCCAAAGTTCTTTAACCCTTGAGATTGCTGGATCAGTCATTTTCGATGACCTGAAAATTGGAGACTCTGTGGCAGTTAACGGCGTATGCTTAACGGCTACCACTATTGGAGCACAACGTTTCACGGCGGATGTTATGCCTGAATCGGTGAAGATGACTACTCTCTTGCAGCTATCCACAGGGAGCAAGGTCAACCTAGAACGTGCTATGGCGGCGAATGGACGATTCGGTGGTCATGTGGTGGCTGGTCATGTGGATGGACAAGGTACTATCATCGGGAAGGATCACGTGGGAAACTCCATCGTGTTTCGCATCACTACGGATTCTGATATATTACATTATATTATTTACAAGGGGTCCATCACGGTGGATGGTGCTAGCCTAACAGTGTCTAAGGTGGGACCAAGTTGGTTTGAAATTTCCATTATTCCCCATACCATTGGAAATACCATTTTACAATATGCCACACTAGGGACTATAGTGAATTTAGAAACAGATATTTTCGGTCGTTATATTGAACATTTTATGAAAGGACCTCAAGAGGCCCCGAGTAAACAGGGAAACGTAACGATGGATACATTGTTAAGTAACGGCTTTTTATAGAAAGGATGATATGCATGTCCTATATATTACATTCCATTGAAGAAGTAATTGAAGATTTAAAAGTAGGTAAACCTGTTATAATAGTTGATGATGAAAGTAGAGAAAACGAAGGTGACTTGGTCATTGCCGCTGAATTTGCCACTCGTGAAAGTATAAATTTTATTATCAAAGAGGCACGTGGTCTATTATGCACTCCGATGTTGGAAAGTGACTTACGTCGTTTAGGCATTCCTCAAATGGTAGAGAAAAATACAGATAACCATGAAACGGCTTTCACAGTGTCTGTAGACCATGTGGATACGACAACAGGTATTTCTCCGGAAGAACGAGCTATCACTATGCAAAAGCTCATCGATCCGAATTCGAAACCAGAAGACTTCCGCCGCCCTGGGCACGTGTTCCCCTTGCGCTATAAAGAAGGTGGTGTCTTGGTGCGTCAAGGTCATACAGAAGCATCTATTGACTTGTGTAAATTGGCGGGCTTGTACCCAGCAGCTGCGATTTGTGAAATTACCAATGATGAAGGGTATATGTCAAGGATGGACGATTTATTGGCTTTCAGTAAAAAACATGATTTGAAAATCGCCTCTGTAGAAGCCTTAATAGAATACAGAAAACGTTATGACAAATTGGTGAGTATTGCGGCAGAAACAAAATTACCAACGAAATTCGGGGACTTCCGCATCATTATATTAAAATGAGGTGGACCATAAAGAGCATCTTATGATCGTAAAAGGCGATGTGCGTGGTAAATCCGACGTGTTAATGCGCATTCACTCGGAATGTTTGACTGGCGACGTGTTCGGTTCTCATCGTTGTGATTGCGGAGAACAATTGGAAAATGCATTGCGTTCCATTGAAGAACAAGGGGAAGGCATTGTTATCTACATGCGCCAAGAAGGTCGTGGCATTGGATTAACAAATAAAATCAAAGCCTATACATTACAAGATGAAGGCTACGATACAGTGGAAGCAAATGTGAAGTTAGGATTTCCACCAGATATGCGCGAATATTCCTTGGCGGCACAAATGTTGCGCGAACTAGACGTTAAGAGTGTTAAGCTATTGACGAATAATCCAGAAAAGAAAGAAGATTTAGAGCGTTGGGGCATTACTGTATCTAAACGTGTTCCTATTGTGATTAAGGCAAACAGCATTAATGCGAAATATTTGAATACGAAAAAAGAAAAAATGCGCCATATGCTGTAAAATTTCGAAAATAACGCCTGCGAACAGGCTTAGGCCTGAATGTGTCTTATATAAATAGAGGAGAATGACAATGATTCAAGAAGGTAAATTGATAGGTACAGATAAAAAGTTTGCTATTATCGGGTCTCGTTTTAATGAGTTTATTACATCTAAATTGATCAGCGGTGCGAAAGATGCATTGTTACGTCATGATGTACAAGACAGTGATATCACTACAATTTGGGTACCAGGGGCCTTTGAAATTCCTTTGATTGCACAAAAAGCAGCAAAATCTGGTAAATACGATGCTGTTATTTGCTTGGGTGCAGTCATCCGTGGTGCTACTACGCATTATGATTATGTATGTAACGAAGTGGCAAAAGGGATTGCTCATGTATCCTTAGAATCCGGTGTTCCTGTTATGTTCGGTGTAGTCACTACTGAGAACATTGAACAAGCTATTGAGCGTGCAGGTACAAAAGCGGGAAACAAAGGATTTGATTGTGCTATGGGCGCTATCGAAATGATCAATCTATTGGAATCTATGTAGAAAGAAGGATATCCGTGGATTTTATTAAACGTTATACAACAGCAGAAGGGTTGCGACTATCCATTGCCGTAACGACTGATACCGTAGAAGAGGCGAGAGTTCGTCATGATTTGTGGCCTGTAGCAACAGCCGCTCTTGGTCGTACTATGACAGGAGCTATGTTGATGGCCAGCGATTTTAAAAATGATGAAAATGTAAGCATTCGCTTGCGTGGGGATGGTCCCCTAGGGATTGTTCACGTCGATGCTTTCAGCAATAATACTGTCCGTGGCTATGTGGACCATCCCCATGTGGATGTACCCTTGCTACGGGAAGGTAAATTAGATGTAGGGGCTGCTGTAGGGCGTAATGGTGAAGTACAAGTGACTCGTTTTACGAAACTTCGTCAAAACTACACATCTCAAAGCCCTATCCAAACAGGTGAAGTGGCAGAAGATTTAGCCTATTATTTAGCTATGTCTGAGCAAGTGGGCTCTGTACTTAGTCTAGGTGTATTGGTAGATCCAGATTACCACACCATCGTAGCTGGTGGCTTTTTAGTGCAAGCTTTGCCAGATGTGACAAATGATGCGTTCGATAAAATTGAGGCGAATCTTAAAACGATTGGAACAGTGACCAATTATTTGAAAGCAAATCCTAATGCAGAACACTTGATGGAGCGCATTTTAGATGGTTTTACTGTACAAGAAGTGTACAATGAACGCATTCATTTTGCTTGTCCGTGCAGTAGAGAACGTTTTTTTGACCGTTTAGCAAGCTTGCCGATGCATGACAAAAAGGAATTGGCGGAAGATGAAGTCACTG
>CAUUJQ010000128.1:0-4230 GCA_963545445.1 uncultured Veillonella sp.
CTTTCACAACTACTGATGAAAAAGAAAAAGTAGTGGACAAAGACGGTAAACCGGTCATTGACCCTGCTACTGGAAAACAAAAAGAAGTAGTAAAAATGGAGAAGGTATTCGATAAAGATGGTAAACCAGTGATTGACCCTGCTACAGGTAAGCAAAAAGAAGTGGTTAAAAATCCTGGTAACTCTACAGAGTACACTAACGAAGGTTTAAGAGTCATTCCGAACAGCACAGTAGCTCGTGATGTGAATGGCAACCCTACATTCTTGGACAAAGATGGTAAGCCAGTTATGAAAGACACAGATGGCAAGTACAAATATGTAGGTCAAGATGGCAAACCAGGCGCGAACTATACAGATGCTGTGGGATCCTTGAAACCTAATGTAGTGGATAACACTCGTGTCATCTCCTTCGGTATGGATAAACCTGTGTTGGATGCTAACGGTAACCCTGTGAAAGGTCCAGACGGCAAGCCAGTTATGACAGAAGGTATCTCTGCAGGTATGCAACAAATTCACAACGTAGCACCAGGTACGAAAGATACTGATGGAGTTAACGTATCTCAATTACGAGGTGCAACAATCAACATCAACAATCGTATGAATCGTATGGGTGCACAAGCAGCTGCGTTAGCAGGCTTGCAATCCATCCAATACGATCCATTGGAGCCAACTCAAATTTCTGCAGGTCTAGGTTACTACAAAGGATCTAGTGCCTTAGCACTTGGCATCAATCATTATAAAAATGAATCTACTATGTTCCACATGGGGGCATCCTTAAATGGTCATGGTGATGAAACGATGATGAACGCTAGCGTGACTTGGAAATTCGGTGCTCGTGCTGATGAAACGGCTGTGAAAGATACATTCCGTCAAGGACCTATCAGTGCATCTTATACATTACAAGATAAGGTATCTGCTTTAGAAGCACAAAACAAAATCCAAAAAGACCAATTGAATGAACTACGTGCAACAAACGCTGCTCAAAAAGCAGAAAATGAAGCACAACGTGAAGAATTAGCGTTGATGAAAGCGCAAATTGCGGAATTGTTCAAACGCATGAATGGATAATCTTACATATTACAGACTATCTAGGACATGACGATGAATGATAGTGAATGCTAAATCGCTCAATCTGTCTTGTGAAAAGAACCGGTCTCTCTTACGAGAGATCAGGTTCTTTTCTTTTTACGAGAAGACCCCAAATATGGTATGATATAAGATACAGATAATACATAACATATTCCTACATAGATAATAGGAGGTACCTATTTTGAGTAGTATTTTTGATATCATTGGACCGGTTATGATTGGTCCTTCTAGTTCACATACGGCAGGGGCTGCACGGTTGGGAAAGATGGCGCTCTCTATGTTTCATGAACGCCCTGACAGTGTGACGATGACATTATATGGTTCCTTTGCGAAAACCTATCGTGGTCATGGTACGAATCGTGCCTTGGTGGCAGGGTTACTTGGTATGGATGCAGACGATGCGCGCGTCCGCGACTCCTTGGAAATTGCACAGCAAGAGAACTTTCAGTATACGTTCATCGAGTCCGAAGTGGATGCAGGTCATCCGAACACGGTGCGTTTCAATATGTACGGTAAAGACGGCAAGCATATGTCCGTCACGGGTTCTTCTCTTGGCGGTGGGCGAGTGGCGGTCACCAATATTGATGGCATCGATGTAGACATCACGGGGGAAGAGCATCAAATCATTGCGTTCCACACGGATCAACCGGGTGTGATTGCCGGGGTAACCCACATTTTAGGGTTAGCGAACATTAACATTTCTAGCATGCGCGTATTCCGAAAACGAAAAGGGTCGGAAGCGGTGATGCTCATTTCCACGGACTCCGATGTAGACGAGGGGGCATTGCAACAGATTAAGGAAGTGCCAGGCATTTCTTCCGTCATGTATTTTGAACCATTGGAATAGAGGAGATTATGAGTTATTTATACGATACTATCGAAGATATTGTACGCCTCGCAGACCGTGAAAGTATTTCCTTTTCCGAAGTGGTCTTGCGGGCTGAAATAGAGAGTACGGACTCAACAAAAGAGGCAGTGCTCGATGAAATACGTCGTCGCATTCAGATTTTTAAAGAGTCTGTTCGGGACGGTATTGCAGATACAAGAAAAAGTAAAAGCGGCATGTCCGGAGGGCAAGCCAAACAACTAGATGAGCGGAAGCCAGTCTTTTTGAGTGACCTTACATACCGGGCTCTGCGCTATGCGATTTCCGTGAATGAAGCCAATGCGAAGATGTTCCGCATCGTAGCATGTCCTACGGCGGGGGCCTGTGGTATTTTACCGGGGGTCATGCAAGCAGTGGGAGAAGTGTACAACTGCGATGACGAAGCTTACATCAATGGCTTTTTAGCAGCCGCAGGGGTCGGTAATGTGGTGACGAACCAAGCTTGCGTAGCAGGCGCTGTAGGCGGTTGCCAAGCCGAAGTAGGTACGGCAGCAGCCATGGCAGCGGCTTGTGCGGTGGCGATGATGGGCGGTACCACAGAAGAAGTGGTAACGGCTATGACCTTGTGTATGAAAAATGTGCTGGGTTTGGTTTGCGACCCAGTGGCTGGTCTCGTAGAAGTGCCTTGCGTGAAGCGGAATGGCATCTATGCGGTGCATGCCTTAGCTGCTGCAGAGATGGCGATGGCTGGCTTGCGTAGTAGCATTCCAGCAGACGAAGTGATCGCTGCCAAGGATAACATTCCCCGACCGTTGCCAGAAGCCTTTCGGGAAACTAGTGAAGGGGGCCTTGCGAGAACGAAAACTGGTATGGATATCACGAATCGCTTGGCGCATCAGAAATAGAGAGGAATTAGGATGGGAATAGTAGCATACAAAGAAACATCCACCTACCAAGGGGCATTGCGCATTTTGCAAACCTTGCAGGCAGCGCACCATGAGGCCTACATTGTGGGCGGTGCTGTACGGGATATCCAAATGGGACGCATTCCCCATGATTACGATATTGTCACCTCGGCTATGCCAGAGGTGGTCATTGATGTACTGCGGACGGCAGGCTTTACCACAACCAATGTGGTGGGAGCTTCTTTCGGTGTCGTGGTGGTATCTTGCGGGGAGCATGCCTACGAGGTGGCGACCTATCGCAGCGAGCAGTATGGCGACGACAGCCATCGCCCTGTGTCGGTGCAGTATCCGTCTACCTTTTATGAGGATGTACAGCGACGGGACTTTACCATCAATGGCCTTGCTCTTACTGAAAGCGGCGAAATCCGCGATGAAGTAGGTGGTTTGCGAGATATTGAGGCGCGCCGGTTATGTACGATCGGATCTAGCCAAGAGCGCTTTCAAGAAGATGCGTTACGCATGTTCCGATTATGTCGGTTCGCAGGACAATTGGGATTTACCATTGACCCGAACACATGGTCAGGCATAGAATCGAACTTGTATCGAGTAGAAGGCTTATCCATAGAACGAGTGCGGGCGGAAATCGAGAAAATGCTGCTCAGTGACCATGTGGACCTCGCTTTAGATGCATTGGTGCGCAGTCATTTGAACGACCAATATTGTCAGCAAACCATAGACGGCCAGTCTCGACGGATTCCGATTTTACCGGAGTTAACGCATTTAGTGGACTTGCCACAAGCCCCAGAACATCACATCCATGATGGATGGCATCATACCTTAGCGGTGGTGAAAGCAGTACCACAGAACCTCGTGTTGCGTTGGGCGGCCTTGCTCCACGATGTGGGAAAAGGTGTGGAAGGCGTTCGAGGCTTTCACAATGGGCGCATTACGGACCGCAACCACGATGCAGTAGGGGCCAAGATGACCAGAGATATATTGACCCGATTGGGCTATGCCAAAGAGTTTGTCAAGTTAGTGACATGGCTTGTAGAACGTCATATGCGATTCCACTTTTACGTGGCTAATGCATCGGCAGACTTACGAAAATGGATACAGAAAGAGTCACGAAGCGGTGTGTTCCGCGAAACGAAGGATCTAGTAGTAGCCATGGAATATTTGAAAGACCTAGGGGTAGCTGATGTCATCGGGAGTGGCACGAAAGAGGCGGCCCCATCGGAAACCTATGGGCAGCGTATGGTGGCATTGGCGGCAACGATGCCAGTGCATACGAAAGATTTACACTACGATAAAGGGCTACCGGCCTTGGTAACACCCTATGTGAAAGAGGTTATGCAAACCTTGCTAGAACGGGTCCAAACGGGGGCCTTAGAGAATACGCCGGAAGCCTTGC
>CAUUJQ010000129.1:0-4227 GCA_963545445.1 uncultured Veillonella sp.
CCTTAGGAACCCCTGCGATACGGTCATCAAAGCGGATACCTAATGCCAATACAACATCCGCTTCATTGGTGGCATAGTTCGCATACACTGTACCATGCATGCCTAACATCCCCAAGGATAGTTGATGTTCTCCTGGGAAAGAGCCCAATCCCAATAAGGTATTCGTCACTGGAATTTGGCATGTAGTGGCCAATTTATAAAGCTCTTCTGTGGCACCAGACAATAGGACACCATGACCTGCCACGATAAGAGGGCGTTTTGCTCCTTTTAATAATTCAATAGCCTTTTTAATTTGTTTTGGATGTCCAATATAGTTTGGATCATACCCTTCCAAGGATATGGGCTCATTGAAAATAGCTTCAAATTCTTCATAAGGAATTTCCGCTAATTGCGCATCTCGTGTGATGTCCACAAGCACAGGGCCTGGACGACCTGTAGTCGCTAGATAGTAGGCTTCTTTCAAAGTACTAGCGATTTCACGGATGTCTTTCACCAAGTAATTATTTTTTGTCACTGGCATAGTAATACCAATGATATCAGATTCTTGGAAGGCATCTTTCCCTAGCAAGTGGCTGCCTACCTGACCTGTGATAGCCAAGAGAGGAACGGAATCCATATGCGCCGTCATGATACCTGTCACAAGGTTCGTTGCACCTGGACCAGAGGTAGCCAAGCAGACTCCACATTTACCAGAGGCACGAGCATAGCCATCTGCTGCATGGGCCGCCCCCTGTTCATGACGTGTTAAGTAATGATTGAGCCCCTCAAAATCATATATTTCATTGTAGATAGGAATTACGGCGCCGCCAGGATAGCCAAATATATCTGTCACTCCCAAGCGCTTCAATGTTTCTAGGAGTATGCGCGCTCCTCGAATCATCTTCTGTTCACTCATAGTTTGTCCTCTTTCTATATCCATTCTATTCATTAGTCATGTTCATTAAATTCGTTAGAGCTAATACGGTGAATTGTATATCCACGAGCCGCCATAGCCGCCGTAATTTTCTTGATATGATCTTCTCCGTTCGTTTCTACGGTCACCACCAATTCCACTTCATGGAATCGGTCCAAGTTTTTAAACTGATTATGTTCCAATTTGATGACATTCGCATTTTGCTCTGCCAAGATTTCAGACACTGCCACCAATTGACCTGGTTTATCTGATAAATTCACAGCAAATGTGAAAATACGACCCCGTACCACTAAGCCTTTTGTAATCATGGACGCAATGGTCAATACATCGATATTACCACCGCTCAAAATGCTGACCACAGTTTTGCCTCGCACTCGTAATTTTTTCAAGCCTGCCACTGAAAGTAACCCAGCATTTTCACCGATGATTTTATGTTTTTCCGCCAATAATAGGAAGGCTTCCATCAATTCATAGTCGGATACAGTTACGATTTCATCCACATAGTTTTGGATATATTCCAAATTCTTCGTACCGATTAATTTCACCGCTGCTCCATCTGCAATGGTGCTTACCGATGGTAAGTTCACAGGTTTTCCTTCTGCAACTGCTGCCTTCGCACTGGCTGCGCCTTCTGGTTCTACACCGATGATTTTCACTTGTGGATTCTTCATCTTTGCCGCCGCTGCCACACCAGAAATCAATCCACCACCACCAACTGGCACTAAGATAATATCTGCATTGGGTAATTCTTCTAAAATTTCTAAAGCAATGGTCCCTTGCCCTTCGATCACGTCTTCATCATCGAAAGGGTGCACGAACACATAGCCGTGTTTTTTTTGTAGTTCACATGCTTTTTCATAGGCTTCGTCATAGACTTCACCAGCTAGCACCACTTCTGCTCCATATTGGCGTGTGGCCTCTACTTTGATAAGCGGTGTATGGCGTGGCATGACGATGACTGCTTTAATGCCCAAACGTTGCGCTGCTAGTGCTACACCTTGTGCATGGTTGCCGGCAGAGGCGGCGATAACGCCGCACGCTTTTTCTGCTTCTGTTAATTTGGAAATTTTATTGTACGCGCCCCGTAATTTGAAAGACCCTGTGCGCTGTAAATTTTCCGGTTTAATATATACATCATTGCCTGTTTCTTGTGAGTACACAGAGCTATGAATTAACTTTGTTTTCACGGCAATGGTAGCCAATCGCTCCCTAGCCTCCATGAAATCGTATAATTTATGCATATAAACATCCTTTCCTAAGTATGTGTGTTATCTATGGATCTGTACTTCCCACATAGATATGTATCCTGACTGCATTCCCTCTTATGCTTCGTCTAGGATTTCGATAGCACCTTGCGCCGCAGAGGATACATGCATAGCATATTTTTTCAAGTATCCTGTGACATCCGATTTGCGGGGTGCTAAGTTTGCTTTTCTTCGTTCAATTTCTTCCTCTGAAAGTTTTACATTCAAGGAACGGTTTGGAATGTCGATTTCGATGATATCTCCATCTTCTACGATGGCGATAGTGCCACCAGAAGCTGCTTCTGGAGATACGTGACCAATGGATGCGCCCCGTGTAGCACCAGAGAAACGACCATCTGTAATCAAGGCTACATCTTTACCAAGACCCATACCTGTAATCGTCGCTGTTGGTGTCAACATTTCACGCATACCTGGACCACCTTTTGGACCTTCATAGCGGATGATGACTACATCGCCTTTCACAATTTTGTGACCCATAATCGCTTCTACCGCTTCTTCTTCGCTGTTGAATACTTTCGCTGGACCAGAGTGAACCAACATTTCTGGGTCTACAGCACCTTCTTTGACAACGGAACCATCTGGAGCCAAGTTACCTTTCAATACAGCGATACCACCTGTAGTGTACACTGGCTCGCTCCAAGGATGGATCACATCTTCGTCTAGGACTTTCACAGTTTTAGCGATTGTACCTTGGTCTACTAAGCTCACAGATTTTGCTTCCTCATGCAAGTGACCTTGTTCTTGTAAACGGTGCATCACTGCATACACACCGCCTGCAGCATGTAAATCTTCGATGAAATATTTACCAGATGGAGACAATTTCGCCAATTGAGGTGTTTCTCCTGCAATGCGGTTGAAATCGTCCAATGTTAAAGACACGCCCGCTTCATGAGCGATGGCTGGTAAATGCAAAGCTGTATTGGAAGAACCGCCCAATGCCATGTCTACAGCCACCGCATTTTCAAAGGCTTCTTTCGTCAATACATCTTTTGGACGTAAGCCTTCTTGTAACACTTCCATCACTTGCATGCCTGCACGTTTTGCTAAGCGCAAACGCTCGGAGTATACTGCTGGGATCGTACCATTTCCTGGCAATGCCATACCTAATGCTTCTGTTAAGCAGTTCATAGTGTTCGCTGTATACATACCAGAGCAAGATCCGCATGTTGGGCATGCTACATTTTCAATATGTTCTAATTCTTCTTCGGAAATCAGGCCTGCTTCAAATTTACCAACTGCTTCGAACACGTCGGATAAACCTATTTTTTTACCATTATGCACACCTGCTAACATAGCACCACCAGAGACAAACACAGATGGTAAGTTCAAACGAGCAGCGGCGATCAACATGCCCGGTACTACTTTATCGCAGTTAGGAATAAATACCATTGCATCGAATGGAGTTGCCATCGCAGAAGCTTCAATGGAGTCAGCAATGATGTTGCGTGTCACCAAGGAATATTTCATGCCAATGTGGTTCATCGCCAATCCATCGCAGATACCGATCGTGTTAAATTCCATAGGAATACCGCCAGCCTCGCGGATGCCATCTTTCACAGACTGTACAAGATTTTTCAAATGAATATGACCTGGAATAATTTCGTTGAAAGAATTGGCAATACCGATGATTGGTTTTCCAATTTCCTCGTTGATGAATCCTAATGCTTTCAATAATGAACGATGTGGAGCTCGTGTAGCTCCTTTTGCTACTCTATCACTGCGTACCATATGATATCCTTTCTACGTATGTAAAAATTTTTATAACACTTGTTATAGATATAAAAAAGGGCGATTCCTAGGGAATCGCCTTTTAATATATATGTATGCACGTTAATCAAATAGACTACAACAACCTAGATTCCTTATGCTGTACACAAAGAAACCTAAGATGGTAGTTCTACCGATGAAAAGGCGACTTCTATGGAATTGTTAGTTCTAATGACGTTCACTAAAATGAACAGGACGAGCACGAGAATTGCTAACAATACCATGATAATCTCCTTTCTGTACGATATGCGTACGAATCTTAACTATAAGTGTAATACTTTA
>CAUUJQ010000130.1:0-4178 GCA_963545445.1 uncultured Veillonella sp.
GAAAACAGTGACTAATCAAAATGCAGAGGCTCGTATTCAAGGTGATACCACGCGGACTACGCGGACCGATGACATAGGCCGTATGAATGATCAGCTATATGATACAGTCAAGCTCGATGAAAATGGCGGTATTATTGAGGGGTCTGGCACACAAGTTAAGTTTATCGGATATTCTGAAAATGATCCTTTCAACGAAGGAAGTGCGTCGAGAGCCTATCAAAAGTTGATGAGCGATAAATTTGCTAAATATCATGAAAATAATGTGCTCATTGAAGTGCCAAAGGATCAATATGATAATTTAATCGCCGAAACAGATAAGAATATTGGCAAACTACATAACCAACTGGAACGGGTGACAGATCCAGATGTAAAAGCGAAATTAGAAGCTAAATTGGAGCGCGCCGAAACATTGCGCCAAAATTTGCGACAAAGTTCAGTGACTTCGGAAGAAGCTGTTTTTGCTCGGGAACATCCGTATCTGTCTACCGCAAAGGATATGGGCCTTGTTGCGCATCGAGCAGGTATGGAAGCGGCAGAATTTGGAGCGATTATTGGTGGATCTGTGGCGGTAGTACAGCAAACAGTAGCCTTACTGCAAGGGAAAGTGGAAGCCGAAGAAGCGGTGGTAGAGGTTGCCAAATCAACGGCAAAACGAGCAGGCCAAAGTTATGTAGTGGCGGCAGGGGGCTCTTTGGTAAAAGGTGCCATGGAACAAGCCACACATAAGGGCGTGCAAGCAGCTTCTATGACAGGGTTGCCACAAGTGATGGTGCAAGTAGCCATTAGTACTTCGCAGGTATTATATAAATACTTTACCGGTAAAATTGACGGCAGAGAATGCGTACAAGAGTTGTCGCAACAAAGTGCTAATATGTTGGCCACTAGTCTCTTTACTATGATTGGACAGGCGGTCATACCTATCCCTGTAGTGGGTGGACTTGTGGGCGGTATGGTAGGGTATGCGCTTTCATCGGCTACCTTTGGCATGCTAAAACAAGCTTTTGCAGAGCAAGCTATGGCTAAAGAGAGGCGTTTAGAAATTGAAGCGGCTTGCAAGATTCACATTCAACAGATGAATGCCTACCGCGAGCAGTTTGAAACACTGATGGCAACCTATTTAGCAGAGGAGAAGGAATTTTTCCGAGTGACTTTCACAGGTATGCAAGATGCCCTAGCAGTGAATGATACGCAGTGGGTCATCGATAAGGGCAATGAGATGATTCGTCATTTCGGTGGCGAGGTAACATTTACCAATCAAGAAGAGTTTGATGCTCTTATGGAAGACGAGAATCCCTTAGTGATTTAAGGGGGAATCGAATCGATTGACAGGAATATCCGTTTTGACACTGAAACAGGTGCAAAACGTATATCAATATATTGTATGGTGAGTTTGAGAAAAGGAGAAAGAAACGATGCCATTACCATTTATAATTGGAGCTGCCGTGCTTGCAGCAGGAGTAGGCGTTAAAAAAGGATTAGACGCAAAAGAAAAATTTAATGAAGCGAAAGAGATTAATGACAGCGCTGAGCGCCGTGTAGAACGCGCAAAGCGTACCATTGAACGAGCTCGTACACGTACGCATGCAGCCATCGAAAACTTAGGCGGTTACAAAGTAGAATTGCTGAATACTAGCATAAAAGGTTTCTTGGACACGATGGAGCAAATTAAAAATGTTGAGTTTACTACGGACCAACAATTGGACCGTTTCATCCACAATAAAGAAGAATTGCAAGACCTTCGTGATATTCAAGTAATGGCTACAGGTATTGCAGAAGGCCTCGCAACAGGTGTGGCAACAGGCGCTTTAACTGCATTTGGTGCGTACAGTGCAGCAGGGGCATTGGCAACAGCGTCCACAGGTACAGCGATTGCTGGATTGAGTGGTGCCGCTGCTACTAATGCGACATTGGCTTTCTTTGGCGGTGGATCCTTGGCAGCAGGCGGTTTAGGCATGGCTGGTGGTGCAGCTGTATTAGGCGGTATCGTGGCAGGCCCAGCGTTAGCCGTATTGGGATTTGTGGCAAATGCAAAGGCAGAAACTACCTTAGAAGATGCTAAATCAAATCGTGCTGAATCTCGTGCTTTTGCAGCGGAAATGGACCGTGCAGCAGCATTGTGTAATGGAATTTCTGAACAAGCAGATATGGTGCGTGGATTCTTAACACAATTGAATGGCGCTTTAGTACCATTAGTAGAAGAAATGAAAGACATCATTCTTCGCAGTGGCAACGATTACAAACAATATAACAGCAATGAAAAAGGTATCAGCGCTCAAGCTGTTACAGTAGTAAAAACTGTGAAAGCAGTACTAGAAACACGCTTGTTAACAGATGATGGTAATATCGATACGAAATCTATAGAAACGATTAAAACTCTACAAGAAGGTACTATCTAAGAACAACTCATATCACACAGTACACTTTGGCATAGGATACTAGTGGTATCTTGCCAAGGTGTCTGTGAGCAATACAAAAAGGAATGTTGAGTAGTGTACGTCAACATTCCTTTGTTGCGTATTATATATGTGAGACTGCTCATGCATGAGGGCCTCTCCTCTAGTTAGGGGGGATAGCAATAGCTATCCCCCTAAGGTATTAGTTATTAAATTTTATATGATATTATTCACCAGCATGAGCTTTATAGAATTCTAAAAATTGCTGTGCCACCATGGACAATGGCTGTCCTTTGATGGTAATAAAAGCTTTGTAGAATGTATTCGTCAGCTCTGATAAGCGAATCCGTGTCATATCTGGATGGGGCACGGTTTCTTGAGCATCCATAGGGATGATGGCGATAGTCCTTCCAGATTGGGCCCACTCCATGGCAGAGCTCTTGGTTGTGGTCACAGAGATGACATTTAAGGATGAAAAGTCATTATGGTGAGCCTGCATCAACATGCGCACAGAACCACCAGACAAGCTAAGAGGACATTTCGAGATATCTTTCCATGAAATGCTTTCTAAATCTCGATCCGTCCCGAACAAATCCTTTCGGATGAGGGCGTACAAGTCCTCTGTTTGCGTATAAAGGATATCAAATTTATTGGAATCTACCATTTGCTCATTACATAATCCGATTTCAGCACTGCCATTTAACAGTGATTCCGTCACATCCGTCATTAATCCTTCATAGATTTCATAACGCACCACCGGATACTGGCGAGAAAAGAAATGTAAATACTGTTGGATTAAGGCGGTAGACCTCGATGCAGATGAGGCGATGCGTAGGGTTCCTTCTACTTCTGAGCTGAGCCGCTTTACATCGGCATAGGTAGACTCTTCGATAGAGCATAATTGTTGCGCTTTTTCATAGAAAATGCGACCGGCTTCGGTCAGGTGAAAGCTAGCTCCACGTTGACCGCGTTTGATGACTAATAAGGGGGTACCAAATTCTGCTTCTAAGTACTTGAGTTGCTTACTTAAAGCTGGTTGTGTAATATGCAGTATCTCTGCTGCTTGTGTCATATTCCCCGTTTGTACTAAGATGATAAAATTATAATAGTAAGATGTATCCATGGTATCCTCCTAAACAAAAGTAGTCAGATGTCATGTTAGTTCATTTCTATTCATGGGCGCACATCATCGTACAATAGAACTCTTATTGTTAACCTCTTACTTACTATTGTACTATAAAATTCACAATTCGTCTTGTCTAACTTTAGGGAATCTATCAAGATATTATATTTTTTATATATATAGGTAATTGCTATTAAACCTACATAAAAAGTAGGAGATTGACTGATAGATAATGAGAATGCTATAATAGTCCATGTTATTCCTTGTAAAGTTCGAGGATTTAAGAAGTAAAGAGGACACATGTAACCGTCCAGAAAGGTGGAGAATTTGTATGGATATGCCATTTTTTAAACAATTTCTCATGATTAGCGATCCTATGACGATCGGAATACTTGCGTTATTCCTCATTGCCCTAGGATATGTGTATTTTTTACAGAAGAGAAATATTCATTTTGGAACATTAGTCATGATTGCTACAGTAGTAGGAGCCGTGTTGGGGGTGGCTGTGCAGCTCATAGCTGGATTCCCTAAGAACCCGATGGACGTGGTGTTCATTAAGGAAAGTACGAAGTGGTTCTCTCTTGTAGGGGGCGGCTTTATTGATTTGATTCGTATGCTTGTCATTCCCGTTGTATTTATTTCCATTGTCCATGTTATCTTGC
>CAUUJQ010000131.1:0-4152 GCA_963545445.1 uncultured Veillonella sp.
CACACTGGTCTTTTACCAAATTTGTATTCATAGGAAACAAGGTAAGAAATTGCAGCAATCAGATTCCAAGGTACGTCTTGATATTTCATTTTAAACTCTTCTGATGTCCTAGTTAGATATTTCCCAACGAATTGTAATTTGCAAGCAATTCCATCTTCCACCATATCATCCATAAATGTATCATCAGTCAGTAATTCGCCCTGTTCATCTCTGCCTGTATATCGCTCTCCTGCTGCCTCCAGTTTGTGTATTAATTCCAAGGTATCTACTAGTAGCTTTTTATTTTCCATACAGATCACCACATATCAATTATATATCTACACACCTTTTGAAAGTACACATGAAAGTACTTAACAACTACCGTCCGTCTTGTCGTTCAGATCCTGGTCCATCAACAGCTACGTTTACACTAGCTTCGCCGAATGTTTTCATATCATTTAACATGTGCATACCTGCATCGAGGACAGATAGTCCCATGGTGGATCCTAATGCCTCGTCCATTTCAAAGCCGTAGAATAGATGTGGCTTGATTCCTAAATATTTCATTTGCGCTGTTTGTACTGGTTCCCCCATATGGACAGATGGGAACACGTAATCCATGACCGCTTCATTGATACATTTTGCAGCTAATACGGCCGCTCCGGTTTCCGCTGTATCGAAGACTACTGCCATACGATGGCTTGCCGCCCCTAGGATAAGTCCTGTTAAAACCACCACGTCTGGAGATCCTACGGTTGCCAACACATGGACACCGTCTTGGCTCGGCAATTGGTGTTCTGCTAAACTAGCGGTCAACTGTTTTGCTTTTTCTTGAATGCTCAATGTGCAATTATTCTCTGCCAACAATTCTACCATAGGATATCCCGTAATCGCTGCTGTGACTGCCAATGCTGAAAGCAAGCTTCTTTCACCGACAGTACCGATACCGATGGTTTGGTAGCCTTTTTCGCTCAGTTCATCCGCCAAGGCAAAGCCTACTTCTAGACCTTGTTCTACGATGTCAGGAGTTAACGCTGCATGCATGCGGAAAAATTTAGATCCTTTGGCTAGTTTATGTTGGCGTACGCCTTCGATATGGCTAGTATCCAGTTCTAACCCTGCATCTACCAAAAATACGTGAGCACCGATTTTCTTCGCTGCGCCGTGGGTGGCGGAGTGACCAGATGCTAACCGCTCCATGGCTTTCAAACTTTCCACACCATGGGTTTGGTTTTGTGGTCCATCTACAGCGATGTCGGCACCAACGATGACAACAGCATGACGAAGGTGGTTCGGTTTATCTTCTTTCAGAATCCCTGCGATACGCTCTGTCATTCCCTCTAAGCGCGCCAAGGAATACAATGGTTTTGTTAGGTTATCGATGCGCAAACGGCACTCCTCCATGAACGGTTTGTGCAATGGTTCGATGACAAAGTTACGCATGATGCTCACCTCCTGTAACTTCGTGGAACATGTCCACGGCTAAGTTCAACATTTGCATTTGCATAGATCCCCCAGTGGCCTCGCCCAAGCAGAATCCAAGGTCTACATAGGCCTCTAAGCCCAATGTTTTCAACGCATCTTTGTGAGCTTTTTCAGCAGACAAATGGGATGCCATCACGTAATCCATGCTGTGCGGGTTCATAGCATGAGCAATGAGGGCGCAAGCTGTGGTGTTAAATCCGTCGATAACCACCAACGCATGGTTCGCGGCCGCCCCTAGGATGACTCCTACTAGGCAAGCAAACTCCAATCCCCCTACGGCAGACAAAATACCCAATCCGTCCGTGGTTGGAATATCCGCATATTTTACGAGCGCATCGTACACGACCTTTTGTTTCACTTTCAATCGTTCATCTGAAATATTCGTGCCCCGACCCGTTGCCTCATCCGCTGAAAGTCCCGAGAACTTCGCTGTGATGACAGCACTGGACGTGGTGTTACCAATACCCATTTCGCCCACCAAGAACGTGTTAAAGCCTTCTTTTACCTTTTCTTCTACGAAAGCGATGCCTACCTCCACGGCCTCGATGGCTTTATCCATCGGCATAGCAGGCTCTTCTAACATATTATTTGTACCATTGGGCATCACCTTACGATGGTGTAAGCCTGGCACATTGGACATATCTGCCGCAACCCCTACGTCGATGACCTCAATTTGAGCGCCACAATAATTCGCTAGCGCATTGGCTGCAGCACCTTTTGGAATCAAGTAATTTGTAGTCATATGCACCGTTACCTCTTGTGGGTAGGCACTAACACCAATTTTTGCCACACCATGGTCACCGGAGGCGATGATCATACAAGGCTTAGGAGCCGTTGGATTTGGTTGATTCGTAGCCGCCGCATACAGCTCTACCATCGTCGCTAACTTACCATACGAACCATACGGAGTCCCTTTACTCCAACGTTCCCCAATTGCTCGTTCAATCTCTTTATTCCGTGGCACAATCCGCGCCAACGTACTTTCATATAAACTCATACGTCCTCCTATGTGAATCCCATCATAAGAATACAAAAAAAGCATAGCCCTAGACCATGCCAAGTTGATTCCATTATAAAGGATTTTTTGCTCAGTTTCAATTTTTATATTTTCTACCTTGTGCATTTAAGAGCCCCCGTGTGTTCTGTCAAAACTTTCACGTAGGGCAGTTTTTACGGAATACACGGGGGCTCAAACCACATTCTTTCCCCCACCAGGGAGCCCCCGCTCGGAGCGGTTTAAATTCCCCAAGGCAAAAAGCCAGCATATGTTGCAATAAAAACTTTCACGCAGGGCAGTTTTTATGCGACATATGCTGGCTTGCCACAAGCAGGAATTTAAACCGAGATGAGCGAACGACCTCTCCATTTATTTGACTGCCACCGCCACACGAATATAAGTGCTCGTATGATCTCATCGATAGCCATGGCAATCCACACGCCTACGAGGCCCCATCCAAGGACGATGCCAAAGTAGTAGGACAAGGTCACTGCAAAGGCCCACATGCCAAAGACGCCGACGAACATCGGTATTCGAATGTCTCCCGCTGCTTGTAAACATTGTACCAACACGATGTTCACACCACGGCCAATTTCCAAGAATATTTCAATAAACAATACAGCTTTCGCCAAATCTATAATCTCCTGGTTATCCGTCACAAGGCGCATCACTGGTTCACAAGCTAGGTAAAAGAATGTACTCAATCCTACTCCTACGGCAACGCCTACAGCAGTGGTCATCCACACGCGACGGGACACTTCCTCTTCTCGTTTCGCTCCCATAAGGAATCCTACTACGATTTGCGCCGCATTGGCCAAGGCGATGGTGTACATATAGCAGAAAGTAGCAATGATGTACACATATACTTTTGTGGTAATCACCACGAGACCCATGAGGTTCACCATTTTCATGATCACTGTCTGTGAAAGCTGATAGGACAGCGTTTCCCCTCCGGACGGAACCGAAATAAACAGCAATTGTCGTAGTGTTTCCCAACGGAATGGTCGCAAATAGTCTACTTTCATACGCACTGTCAGCAACGAATAATGGCACCAGATAATAAGAGCTAGTCCCAATGCTTTGCTGGCCACTGTGGAAATGGATACCCCTAGTACGCCTAAGCTAGGGATTGGCCCCCAACCATAGATTAACACATAGTTCAACATGATGTGCACCACATTCATAACTAGGGCAATCCACATGGAGATACGCGGCATGGAGTGCCCTCGAAATACCGCTAAATAGACGGCGTAAATCCCGGTGATGGGAATACTGGCTGCCACGATATTCATGTATAGACTGGTTTCTTCCAAAATTTCAGGTGGTACACCTAACCATTGGCATAGGGTATCGTGAAATACAATGACCACGCCCCCTGCTACAAAGCTAAATAAGGCGTGAAATACGATGCTAATGGTATACACCTCATCAATTTTATCGGGACGTCTAGCCCCTAAATACTGTGCGATGAGTATGGTCGTAGCGGTACTCATAACGATGAGTAAAAAGAGAATCATGTTGATAATCTGATTGGCATTTGCTACGGCGGCCACCGCCGTTTCTGCATAATGGCTGAGCATGAATTGATCCACATTGCCCAAAAGCATTTGCAAAAATAACTCTATAAAGATAGGGACACTAAGTGCCCCCACAGATAAAGATACGTTTTTTGTTACTTTCATTCAAGTTCA
>CAUUJQ010000132.1:0-4149 GCA_963545445.1 uncultured Veillonella sp.
AACATGGCCTACAAGGGCAAGGTGTGAAACTTTCAGATGCGGTATTAAAACGTGTGATTTCAGAATACACTCGTGAAGCAGGGGTTCGTACGTTGGAAAAAACCATCGCTAAAATCTGCCGGAAATTAGCTTACACAGTGGTGACAGAAGGTGAAAAAGCACCGAAAATCACGGTAAAGAATTTAGAAGAGTACTTGGGTACTCCTATTTTCGTCGAAGAAAGCCGAGAAAAACAAGCGCAGGTAGGCTTGGTGTATGGCCTTGCTTGGACATCTGTAGGCGGCGTCGTATTACCTTGCGAAGCCACAACGATGGCAGGGGTTGGCAAGTTGAATCTCACTGGTAGTTTAGGAAAAGTGATGCAAGAGTCTGGTCAAGCAGCGATGTCATATATTCGTCATCGTCAAAAAGAATTGGGCTTGCCAGAAAAATTCCACAAAGAATTAGACATTCACGTACACTTGCCAGAGGGGGCGACACCAAAAGATGGTCCATCTGCAGGGATTACTATGACCTTGGCTATTGTGTCTGCTTTAACGGGTAAAAAAGTGCGCTCTGACATTGCTATGACTGGGGAAATTACCCTGCGTGGTCGCGTTCTTCCTATTGGCGGACTGAAAGAAAAATTACTAGCAGCCCTTCGATATGGTGTGAAAGAAGTGTTAATTCCTGAAGGTAATAAAAAAGACATTCAAGAATTGCCAGATATAGTAAAAGAAGGCTTGCTCATTACGCCAGTGAAAACGATGGAAGAAGTATTAGAAAAGGCATTGCTATGAAAAAGAAACCAGCAGTAAAGCGCCATCCAAAACCAGTGTATACAAGAAAAGAGCCCACAGGTCCTCGCATCATTGCAGCGAAGTATACTGCATCTGCAGTGAAAGAGGAGCAATACCCAGAAGGTGATACTATTGAGATCGCCTTCTTGGGACGCTCCAATGTGGGTAAATCCTCTTTGATTAACTCCTTGTGCAATCATAGAGGGTTGGCTCTTGTCAGTGGTACGCCAGGGAAAACGAAGACCATCAATTTCTTTACCATCGAGTCCAAAGAGGACTTACCAGATGATATGGAACGACGTTTCCAATGGTTCTTGGTGGACTTACCAGGCTATGGATATGCCAAAACAGGTGGATCGAATACCAATATTTGGTCGTCTTTCATTGCCAATTATATTCTGCACAGTGAACGGATGATGCTATTGTGCTTGCTCATTGATGGCCGTCATCCAGAACTACCTATCGACCAAGAGGCCTTTGATTGGTTGCAATCCCATGGGGTGCCTCTACAAATCGTGGTGACAAAAGCAGATAAATTAAAAATGAATGAGCGTCAAAAGCAGTTGCGCATGATCGAGGAACGATATCCAACACAGTATCCACCAATTTTATATAGTTCCTTAAAGCATACCGGTCGAGATCGTTTATTATCTCGCATTAATGCAGTATTATTGGGGGAAGAGGAATGAGTATTCTTACAAATGCACAAATGAAACTACGAGTTTCTAAAGATTTATCGGGTGTAGAAGAATATTTGCAGGCCTCCTTAACAACGGGGGCAGAAGATTTCAATGCACTTATTCGCCCTCTTTCAGCAGGGGGTGGCAAACGGTTGCGGGCACAATTATGTCTATTGATTGCCCTAGCCGGTGATTCCAAACAAGAAGATCGCATTCGGATGGCAGCGGCCATTGAAATGTTGCATCTAGCCACATTGATTCACGATGATGTACTAGACCAAGCGGAAGTGCGCCGTGGGGTGGAGTCCATCCATTGCAGCAAAGGCAATAAGGTGGCCATTCTCAGCGGTGATTACTTGTTTGCCAAAGCCTTTTCCATCGTCGCAGAAGTGGGCTCTATTCCATGCTTAACTATTTTTTCTGAAATCATCACAGCCTTAGTAGAAGGCGAATTTATGCAAATGGAAGATGTGTACCACTTAGACCAAGGAACGGATCGGTATTTGTTGAAAACGCAGAAGAAAACGGCGGACTTCATCGAAGGGTGTTTGGCATTAGGTGGCATTCTAGGCGGTTGGCAGGAAGAGCACATTCAATTGTTGCGCCAATATGGGCACGGCTTAGGAATGGCATTCCAAATCACGGACGATGTCATGGATTATCGGGAACAAACGGTGACGACGGGTAAACCAGTGGGCAAAGATGTGAAAGAAGGCATTTTGACCTACCCATTGTTGTCTGTTGTGACGGATGAGACTCGTTCCACCCTAGAAGGTATGATTACAGATATCAAAGGTGGAGCCGATACGAAGGAGTTACTCAACTATGTGACATCCTTGGGCGGTATCGACAAGGCATTAGCATTAGAGGCGCAGTATCGCAAAGAGGCAGAAGAGGCATTGCGTGCATTGCCGTCTTTCAAAGGAAAAGATATCTTGGAAACAGTTCTTGAAAAGTTAGCTAACCGCAAGGTGTAATATGAAACCATTTCAAGCAAAAGATATTGAGATAACGGCGAAACGGCCTTCATTGAATAGTGTCATTGCACAAAAAAAGCGTCTTGCTCAACAACAACGGGAGCAAGACGCCTTATTGCATGGAGATACGTACACAGAGACAGAGGCGAAACTCATGGAAGAAGCATCCGCTATGTCAGTGGTAGACCATTTGAGTGAACTTCGGGTGCGCTTAGTCATTTCGGTGATTGCCATTATCGTCGGGGCACTGGTAGCGTATTATTTTGTGGAAGATATCATCCAAGTGCTGGTGGCGCCAGCGGGTAAACTGTATTATACAAAACCGACGGAAGCTTTCTTTACGTATATGAAGATTTCTCTTGTGTCAGGGGCAATCCTATCGAGCCCGATTTGGTTCTATCAACTGTGGGCGTTTATCATTCCAGCCTTGTCCAAGACGGAGCGGAAAGCGACTTTCCTTATCGTGCCCACAGCGGTCACTTTATTTGTAGCAGGCGTTTTATTTTCCTATTATTTAGTACTCCCTATGGCCATACAATTTTTTATCGGCTTTGGGACAGATGAATTGCAACCTTTATTTTCCATTGGTCAGTACATCGACTTTGTGGTGGCTTTCATCATTCCTTTTGGGATTACCTTTGAACTGCCCTTACTATTGGTGGCATTAGGGGTGCTCGGTATTATCACGTCGGAGTGGCTACGACAATATCGAAAGGTATTTATTTTGGTGGCTTTCATCGTGGGTGCTGCCATTTCACCAACACCGGACATGCTGTCACAGACGATGATTGCAGGCCCTATGATTTTACTCTACGAAATTAGTTATGGAATTTTACGGTATATTGTGAAAGTATAACCAAAGTTCATGATGTATTCATGTAGAGGTAGTATACTAATGGAGTATATTTTAAAATCAGAAAAAAGGGTGGCAAATGAAGCGAAAACGTATCGTACTTCTTATATGTTTTGGCGTCCTATTGAGTATGGTAACAGGTATCTGGATTTGGTATGATCGTGACAAGACGGCCAAGAGAGAGCGCATGCAGTCTGATGTGGCAGTGGAAGCGCCGGTGACCATAAAACAGATTCCCGTAGACCCTATAAAAATTACACCGAATCTAACAGCAAAACCAGGAGATAATGAGTCCGGAGATATGCTGTTAGTAGATATGAATGGAGCTGTCAATGTGTATCGTACACAGCATCCTACAGCACAGATCAAAGGGATTACGTTCCAAGATCAAGATGGAAAGTTCCGCTATGAAGTAGCGGGCGTTTCCTCTGAAACAGAACATAATGTAGTCATCGATGGTGCTACAGGACAAGTCTTGAGCAACGATGTAAACGCTACAGATCCAGCTATGAAAGAGCGAGCGGCCATCGACTTGGGAGATATTATTACCCCTGAAGAAGCGCAGCGAGTGGTGGTAGCCATGCTTGGTAATCGAGCGGAAGTGCTACGATGGGAACTGGAAACAGAAGGCTATGTATCTAGATACCGTATGACATTAGATGTGAATGGTGAAACGATGTATGTCACCATTGATGCGAACTCAAGCCAAATTATAGAAGTCGTCAAAGAGCAATAAGGGGCTATAAGAAAATAGTCCACTAATACAATAGAGGAAAGTTGGGTTATAGGACAAAATGAGTTGGTTTTAATAGCGATGAGCCTAGTATATAACTAGGCTCATTGAATTTTAAAGTTGTTTT
>CAUUJQ010000133.1:0-4130 GCA_963545445.1 uncultured Veillonella sp.
ACGGCCACAAGCACCAATACCATTTAATACTTTTGCCTCATCACGAACACCGACTTGGCGCAATTCAATGCGTGTGCGGAATACATTGGCTAAATCTTTGACCAATTCACGGAAGTCGATACGACCTTCTGCCGTAAAGAAGAAGACGATTTTATTCATATCAAATGTGTATTCCACATTGATTAACTTCATCGGTAGCCCACGATAGGCAATTTTTTCCAAGCCAATTTCAAAGGCCTTTTCTTCTCGCTCTCTATTTTTTTCTACTTGTTTATAATCTTTTGGCGTTGCCTTTCTGGTAACCTCTTTTAACGGTTGTACCACTTGATCTTTCGATACTTTTCGTGGTCCAATGACAACTTCCCCAAACTCTAAACCACGAGATGTTTCTACAATGACTCCATCTCCTGTGGTTAATGTTACGAACCCAGGGCTAAAGTAGTAGATTTTTCCAGCTTTTTTAAAGCGTACTCCTACTATAGTAACCACTATATATCCTCCTTCACAGCCTCCCTTAAGGCTAATATAACTCCATCTATGACAAGGCCTACGCGCACATATAGGCGCAAGGCACGTTCTGCTTCTAAAGTAATCGGTATAATCTGTTGCAATGCTGACGATGACCATCGTTCTACGATACACGTCATGCGGAATCGAAAAGCATTCATCAAAAGCCCCTTCGATCCATAGCGCAAGGCTAGCATATCTCTTGCTAAAATGCGCAACCATCGCAACACATCGGTCGCTTCTTCTCGTGAAAGCCCCTCTAACTCAATGCCTAAATCAGTGAAAAAATGCGTTTGTTCCACTACCTTCTCCAACATATGCATCGCTTTTTCTAAGCTTTCAATAGCCCCAGATTGGGCCCATTGACGAGCTAACATCGGATTCCCCCGCGAGGAGGAAACGGCTTGTTGAATATCCCCACCATAGCCTTCTCGTTGTAGAGCCTCTAGCAAGATATCATCCGGCACGGCCTGCATGCCGATAAGCATACATCTTGATTTGATAGTAGGCAACACATTGTCGATATTCGTCGTCACAATGATAAAATACATATTCCTAGGTGGTTCTTCAATGGTTTTCAACATCGCATTCGCTAAGACTGCATTACCCGTCTGAAAGCCTTCGACAATAACAACTCGCGGTGTATCACTGGATACATTGACATAGGATTCCAATAATCCATACCATTGCTCTACACTGAGTTGTTTTTTCATAGGCCGAATCCAAAAGGCGCTCCCTTTATCAATGTAAATAGGAAGTCCTGTATCTTTCACAGCGCTTTCACTTTCACCAGATTCAATCCTTTGTTTCTCTATGGATGCTAGATAGGTGCGACCTTCATCACTGGAAAAAATTTGGCGTCCTAATAACATAGAGCCCATAGCGATGGCCATGGATATCGATTCCAGCCCTTCTTCTCCATAGAGTAGCACACTATGCGGTAAGGCAGACTCTTGGATCAATGTGGTCAATTGTTCTTTGATTTGTTGTTGTCCTAGTACAGCATCAAAAAATGACATACACCCTCCTATATCTGCATACATATTACCCCTTGTGTCTACCCTTCATTATACCATGTTATAGCAATAAAAACACGGATTATACCTTGCTTTCTTGTAGATATTGGTTAGCAATACCATACACCTCTTCGTGAATGTCATCAATAGTTCGCAACTGGTTGCTTTCATTTTCACAGTGTACACGATGCCAATCATAGGTGTTCACAAGCATATCGTAGGCCTCATGGACTGCCGTCAAATGCGATGTATCCTGTTCGTGGATGTCACCCGTATGGCCTCCTGTTTTGCCCGTCCGTTCTGCTAATAACGCTTTAGACAAAGAGAGTGGCATATCTAATAGAATCACCGCATCAGGTCTTGGCAAGCCATATAAATCATATTCCAATTGGTCGAGCCATTGTAAGAATGTTTTTCGCTCTTCTCCGTCAGTGTACTTAATCATTTGATGTACCATATTGGATGTGGTATAGCGATCGGCAATAATGATACCACCTTCTTCATAAAAGCGTTGCCAATCTTGGCGATAGGACGCAAAGCGATCGATGGCATAGAGGGTACTGGCCACATAAGCATTCACAGAATTTGCTTCTTTCCCAAAGTCACCCCGTAAATACATTTTAATCGGCTCTGCCGCTGGGCTATCGTAGTTAGGAAAACTCACAGACCGGACAGGGTAGCCCTCTGCTTGCAATCGTTCCAACAATTTTGCTGTCTGCGTAGCCTTGCCACTACCATCTCCACCTTCAATAATTATTAATCGTCCCATATATATCTCCTTATGATGTCACAATTCTTTAGAGCTACTCTATACCTAGCGCCACTCTACATTTGTGTTTTTACATTTTGTATTTATATCTTTAAACTGTATCTTTGCATACGAGGATTGTCTGTAATTGGCGGTCTCTTGCGCCATTCGGCACATACCCATCTCTTTGTTTCTGTTGTATATATGCCAACACGCCTTCTGTTATCAGCTCACCTACTGCCAAGCAAGGAATCCCCGGTGGATAATAGGTAATCGTTTCTCCACTGATACGCCCCAACGCTCGTTCTATAGGGATACATTCCATATCTACATAAAATGCCTGCCGTGGTGAAAGCCCAATCACTGGTGTCGGTAGCGCTTCCATTGTACTTGCATCTACATCGTTATCATCTGTAGCATGCGCATTATCTACACTATCTATGATACTATTCTTTGCACTATTCATAATATTGATAGCAATACGATTATTTTGGTCCTGTAAAAGTGTATCCTGTTTTTCATCATCAACTCTAACATTGCTTCTATCATATACCGTCTTGTATAGATGTTTGTCCGAGATATTTTTTACAGCATTTATGACCTGTTGTATAGATCTTTCCGTATCGCCGAGGGTAATTAATAACAAGACATGGTAGGCTTTCATCAGCTCTACTTCAATATGACGTTCTCGTAATTCCTTTTCAAACTCTTGCGCGGTTAAGCCTAACTCTTTTGCATCAATGAGTATTTTTGTTTCATCGAAACTGAAAGCCCCCTCTATGTCCTCATGACCAGGGCAGGCAATGCCTGGAATTTCATTGAGTGCAGCCCGCAATGTACGGGCTAACTCAAGAGTGCGCTTCATCAAAGACATCCCCTCTGTGGCCCATTGGTGGCGCGCCATGTCCAAGGATGCCAAAAAGATATAGTTAGGGCTTGTGCTCATCAAAATCTGCTGTAATCGTTGAATGCGATCCACATCAATATGCGGTCCTTGTCCATGCAACATAGAAGTTTGCGTCAAAGATCCCAATAATTTATGCGTGCTTTGCGCTACTAAATCAGCTCCGCTAGCCAATGCAGGAATAGACATACCCAAGGACGGTACTAAGTGCGGTCCATGAGCTTCATCCACTAGCACTAGCATGTGCCGTTCATGGGCTGCTGTTACAATTCGCTCCACATCTACACCTACCCCATAATAGTTAGGGTGAACTAGCAAAATGGCCTTTGCTTCTGGGTGGGCATCCATCGTGGATATCGCCTCTTCTGCTGTTACACCTACTGGGATGCCCCATCGTTCATGAAAGCGTCCCGTCATGTAGATTGGCTTGGCTCCGCTCAAGACCAAACTATTATGAACAGAACAATGGGCCTCTCTAGGAATGATAATGGAATCCCCTTCTTTCACGGCGCTCATAATCATCATCTGAATCGCTCCGGATGTACCGTTGATGGAGAACCATGTATGGTCCGCCCCAAAGGCTTGTGCCGCCAACTGCTGAGCCTCTAGTAATTCGCGATCTGGCTCATGATAATCATCGATGGCGTACATCACCCCTAAGTCATAGGGTAAGGCATTGCCCATCCACTCTGTGAGCAACGCTGGCGCTCCCTCACCAATCTTGTGCCCCGGTGTATGAAAGGGCGCCATATGTTGTTGTCTATATATTTCCAGAGACTCCACAAAAGGCAGTCTATGTTGATTTCTTGTTTCTTTCATCTATTTACTGTTACTTCTCTTACACTAGAATTAGTTTCATAGAGCTAAGCACTCTATCTAGTATTCTACCCTACTCTGTACATCCATTCAAGGGAATCTACCTTCCTACTAATAGATTTATATATTTCTGTCGTAC
>CAUUJQ010000134.1:0-4040 GCA_963545445.1 uncultured Veillonella sp.
CAACCATTCTGGAGGATCTACAATCATCTTACCACCTTCAATATCAATGGTTAACACCACTGTTTTTAAAGCAGGCAACAACAAATCAGGTTCACCCTCTTTGGCTACCACGTAAACATCGTTCGCACCAGGTTGCAATACTTCTTTTACAATGCCTAAATCATTGCCCTCTGTATCTTCCACAGCAAGGCCTTCGATTTCAAAGATATAATATCTATCTTCCGGCAATTCCACCAAATCTTGTCTTGGCACTTTAATGTCTTGTTTCCCCAAACGCTCTACAGCAGTGCGGTCAGGCAATTCTTTGAAAGTAGCCAAAATAAACTGTTTATGAAATTTAGCAGATGTAATATGGTATGGCTCACCATTAATGTAGCATACATCCATTTTCATAAACCGTTCAGGAAAGTCTGTTCTCGGCAATATACGAACATCGCCCCGCACACCGTGCGGAGCGACGATCACACCGATGGTAATCAGTTCTTGCGTATCCATTATTTACGGAATGCTACAACTTTGCCATCTTCTAGCAAAATTTCAGAGCCCATAAGAGCATCTAAGTTATCACCGATTTTCACAGTAATTGTTTGCTCCATTTGGCCTTGTGCAATTTCAGAACCAACTTCAAGCTTTTCTGCTTCTTTCAAACGCTCTGCTACTTGAGCTTTGAAAGCTACGCGTTGTTGCTTTTCTTCCTCGATTTGTTGACGCAATTGGATTAAACCTTGTGCGTCAATTTTTGCTTGTTCACTTAACAAACGTTTAGCTTGGAACTCGATTTGTTGTAAATCTTGATCCACCATGTCCATTTGTTGTTGTAAATCAGCAAGAATTTTGCTTTTTAAAGTGTCCGTAACCTTAGACTTAATTGCCACGGGTACGCGTAATGTCATTTCTTCCATGGTACCACCTTTTTAGACAATATCAACGGATATCTTCTTGTTCTCTTTAATAGCCGCTGCTTTTGCCACAGCGCGAATCGCTTTCGCAATCTTACCTTGCTTTCCAATTACTTTACCCATGTCATCAGGAGCGACACGGATTTCATAGACTTCCACTTGATCGCGGACTTCCATAGTAACAGAAACGGCTTCAGGTTGCTTAACTAATGATTGAACAATTAATGTAATTAATTCTTGCATCACAGTACGCCTCTCTATTAATTATTTTTTAGCGTCAGCAAATTTTTGCATAACACCATGTTTTTTGAACAAGGAGCGAACAGTATCAGTAGGTTGTGCACCTTTACCCAACCATTCTAATGCTTTCTCTTCGTCAATATTAACAATTGCTGGGTTTTTAGTAGCATCGTATTGACCTACTGTATCAACTGGACGACCTTCGCGTGGAGCGCGGGAGTCGGCAACAATGATACGATAGAAAGGAGCTTTTTTAGCACCTAAACGAGTTAAACGGATTTTTAACATTCTTCTTTCACCTCCTTAAATAGAATATTATCCCATGAACGGTAATTTAGGGAACATACCCTTCTTACCTTTACTCATAGACTGCATCTGTTTCATAAACTTGCGAGCCTCTTCAAATTGCTTAATCAACTGATTCACTCGCTGTACAGTTGTACCAGAGCCTGCCGCAATACGTTTACGACGAGACCCGTTCAATATATTAGGATCCGTACGTTCCGCCATCGTCATGGATTTGATAATGGCTTCAATTTGACGTACTTCTTTATTATCTAGGTCAAAGCCCGCTAATTGGTCTTTCAATTTACCCATGCCAGGCAACATGCCCAATAAGTTTTGCAAAGGTCCCAATTTACGAATTTGATTCATTTGTGCCAAGAAATCATCCAACGTAAAGCTATTCTTGGCCATTTTCTCAGCCATTTTTTTCGCTTCTTCTTCGTCAATGGAACTTTGCACATTTTCAATCAATGTTTTGAAATCGCCCAAATCAAGGATACGAGAGGCCATGCGATCCGGATAGAATACTTCTAAACCATCCATCTTTTCACTAGTACCAGTAAACTTGATTGGCGTGCCTGTCACAGCTTTAATGGAAAGTGCCGCACCACCGCGAGCATCCCCATCCATTTTTGTTAAAATCACACCATCTAGGCCTAAGTAATTATTAAATGCTTCTGCAGTGCCCACCGCATCTTGACCAATCATGGCATCCACCACTAGCAGGATTTCATGAGGTTTTACCTCACGTTTGATATTGGCCAATTCATCCATCAATGTTTCGTCAATGGCTAAGCGACCCGCTGTATCGATGATAACAATATCTTTGAATAAGCGTTTTGCTTCTTCAATACCCGCTCTGGCAATCTCTACTGGGTTAGCACCTGGCGTTTCATTAGCAAATACAGGAATATCTATTTGAGCTCCCACTACTTGCAATTGTTTAATCGCCGCTGGACGGTACACATCGGCTGCTACTAACATAGGATTCTTACCCTGCTTGCGAAGGTGTACAGATAGCTTACCAGCCGTTGTCGTTTTACCTGCCCCTTGCAAACCTACCAACATAATGATGGTCGGCGCTTTCGGAGAAATCATGATGCGACTTTCAGTACCACCTAATAAAGCCGTCAATTCGTCATTCACAATTTTAATGACCGTTTGCGCTGGATTTAGGGATCCGAATACTTCTTCCCCTAAAGCTTTGTCCTTAATACGGGCAATGAAATCTTTTGCTACTGCGAAGTTTACGTCTGCTTCTAACAAGGCAAAGCGAACTTGTCGCAACGCTAGATTAACATCATCTTCAGAAATTTTACCTTTTCCTTTTAAGGATGCAAAGGCTTCTTGCAATTTATGTGTTAAATTTTCAAAAGCCATACTAGCCCTCCAATTGTGTTAATAATGATTGAATCGATGTAGATGTGACTGATTCCAATTGTGTTTTCAATTCCTTCACAATCTGTTGCCGTCGTAAATATTGTTCAATGAGGTGTAATTTTCCTTCATAGGCCTCCATACTGGACTTCGCTCGCTCAATATTGTCGTGAACGGCTTGTCTAGAGATGCTCAATTCTTCTGCAATTTCACCTAATGACATATCATCTTCATGATGCAAGGCATAACACTCTCGTTGTCGCTCCGTCAGTAAAGATCCATAAAAATCTAACAACAAACTAATTGTCATTCGTTCTTCCATGGTTCCCTCCTCTAGCGCTCTTTTTGAAAGTATCATCTGTCAAGCAAAAAATATTTACACCCTATATTACCAATAATTTTACAACTTGTCAACCGCTGTAAAGTGAATTTCCTTTACATGTAAAACAATCTATGCCACAACATGTTACAATTTGTAGCTCATCTCATGGTATGGTAACTCTTATCTTTTATTCCCGATGTCCCACATGTATGTATCCACTATTCCTCCACAGGTATCGTAATTTTAGATAGATATGCGCTCCGATCGGTTTCCGTCCAGTAATTTCGTACCGGTTCCAAATATACGGCCCCTGCGATTTGCAATCCTTCATAGGCTAAATAATTGCTGACTTTGTCATACATCCACTGTGCTTGTTCTTCATACAGTCCTGTGTAGAACATTTCTAAATACATCCCTCTAGGACGTGTGACTATCTCCATGTCTCCTTCATAATCAAATCCTACATCCGTGCAATAATGACTATACTTGATGATATCTCCCTGTTCATAGGCTTCCCCATCGATAGCCATGCCAATTTGAATGGCTTTGAAAGGAATATCTGCCAAGAGCTGTGCTTGATGTTCTAATAGAGTAAATACTTTTTTCTTTCCTCTTTCTGTGGCATCGTATGGAGTCAATGCATAGAAAGATTCTTCTTTCATACCAAAAAACAATCTATTTTGAGGAATTTTCAAATACCGCTCCAAATTAAATAGAGTTCTCTCTAAATTCATTTTATTAGTATATAAATTATTAATCTCTCTATCAAATCCATAGCGTGCATCTTCTAGTAAGGATTTCAGCATATGCACCCCTCGATGTTCCACATAGTCTTGGATGTCCTTCAAGGAAAGATTCAATTTTTTCAGAGTCAAAATAATCTCTAGTCGGTAGCATTCCTCCAATGTGTAATAGCG
>CAUUJQ010000135.1:0-4034 GCA_963545445.1 uncultured Veillonella sp.
AGTATACGACAGTAATTACCAAAATCATGCTTAAAAATGTGATTTTTATCATGAAATTTAATCATAGCTGTTATGTATAAGAACATAGCGTTTCTACATATACGCATCGTCTGCGACGGACTAAATCTTTCGCCGTAATAGCCCCTTCTCCAGTGACATTGGCAATTGTGAAAGACGTAGCGCCTACGCCACAAATACCAATTCCATCTAAGGAACATCCATTTTTGACAAAGATCGTAGTTCGGAACGCTTTGGCTGCTTGTCTCAACCGCTCCGTATCGCGAGAATGAATGCCGGCTGTATGATGATAGCCTTGTTCTGCATCGACTGCAATTTGTAGAGCACTTTCAAAATTACTAGCTTTTACCACTGTAATCAAGGGAGCTAATATTTCCTGTGTTACAAATGGATGGATTTTAACTGTTTCTACAGCAATCAAATCATAAGAACGATTCGTATGAATTCCTGCGTCTTTTAAAATCTCATCTGCCGATTTACCGCCATACTGACGATTTACTTCCATATCTTCAGTCAAGAGAATCTTGGATAATTGCAACATTTCTCCCACTGAATCCACATAATACACATTGAGTCGTTCTAAGGCCGCTCGAAATGCAGGTAGTGCAGATTCCACAATAATGACATTTTTCTCCGATGTACAAGTAATGTTGTGATCGAAGGCTGCCCCTTTGTGAATGCAATAGGCTGCTCGATCGATATCAGCCGTTTCATCTACCACAAATGTAGGGTTCGCTGGACCTGCTGAAATCACCTTCTTACCACAGGCTAATGCACTTCTAGCTGCATCTGACCCACCGGTAGATAAAATCAACTCCACATCAGGATGATTCATTATTTCATTAAGATATGTTAAGGAACAAGTATCAGGTGTGGTGATCAAGTTACATATGCCAAATTTATCTAAAATTATTTTGTTCATTACTTTCGTAATATATTTAGATACTTCCATGGCTCTTGGATGTGGACAATGAATCACTACGTTTCCTGCTGACAACAAACTAATAGTATTGTTGATCAACGTTTCACAAGGATTGGTGCTTGGATGTATGGCACATACAACACCGTATGGAAATGGCTCTGTTAAAACAATCCCGTTTTCCCCTTGTGTAGTTCCTGTAATCAAATCTTCTGGGCCCGGAGTTTCTTCCAAAGCAAGTTTAATCTTAATCGCCTTATCTTCGGCTTTACCCATACCAGTTTCTTCACAAGCTAGTGTGGCAAATTCTAGACAATAGCCTCGCAATCCTTCACGGATGGCTTGAATTAATTGCTTCCGTTCCCGTAGACTCAACTTTTGATAGATGTGAAATGCTTGTTTTGATGCATGCACAACCTGTGTTACTGAGGAAAATATCCCCCCTTGGGTTCCCATATTTGCCTCCTTACTAAATAACAACAGAGTCTACAATACCAATAATTGCTAAATCTATGGTAGCCCCTTTTCGGTTCTCTTCCACTCGTACTGAAGACCCCGTTCCAACTAGCACATATTCACCTACACCAGCTCCTACAAAATCAGCTGCTACTTGTTCTCTATGAGCTGGCGAAAGCGATGCATCGACAGGCTGTACAATCATCAGCTTATATCCTAATAGGGTATCACTTTTTTTCGTTGCTACAACATTACCAATCACTTTTGCTAAATACATGCTTACTCCTATCTCATAGGACTCAATTCATATGACGAATATGGTCTATGTATTGTATCCCTAATTCAAATATTCTTTGATAGTACCCTTGCACCATCTGTTGGTAGGGACCTGGTTCTTTTCCTGATAAAGGCTCTATGGATGTTGGCAGTACATAAATACTAGCACCTGCGGTAAAAGCTTTCTTTACCACTTCCGACAGATTCGATTGGCTATAGCCTAATGCAATATGAATGACATCATTTCTTCCTATATAAGGTAATACCATGCAATCCTGTTCTGTGAAAGTTGGTTCCTCTCCATAGGGATATCGCATAAGAAAAGGATGAATTTCTTTCACTCGGCGTTCCATCTCTGGATCACCATTCTTAGGAACAATGGCATGAACTTGTGTGAAGTCACAAGTTGTCAGTTGATTCGCCAGCGCATAATTTTCATGATGCCACTGTTCATCAAAGACCACATATAATTTTCTTACACTTTGTTCGTGAGCCTGTTCTGCTAAAATACGTGCCACCATGTCTTCTAGGAGCCTAGATAGGTCTCTATCTTTCATAGTGCCTCCTCTAAAGTAGTGGCATATAAGGACGGTGCCTCATATGCCACACTACATTACGCTTTAAGAGTTGGAATAATACGTTCTGTATCGATGTGAGGACGAGGGATAACGTGTAAGGATACAACTTCGCCTACTGCACGAGCCGCTACTGCGCCAGCTTCCACAGCTGCTTTTACTGCACCAACATCACCACGAACCATAACTGTTACTAATCCAGAACCAATTTTTTCATAGCCTACTAAATTTACGTTAGCAGCTTTTACCATAGCATCTGCTGCTTCAATCGCACTTACTAAACCTTTTGTTTCTACCATTCCTAATGCATCTGAAACCATAATATCCTCCTATGTTTCTATACTGACCTATTAAATGTATGGTGTTGTACTCGATGTAGGTGTGTCACCTAAAGCACCAAGCAATTTAATACCCACTTCACGAGCTGCTTTCACAGCTTGGCGAACGGCACCAGAGTCTCCAGAGAATGTTAAGATAACTTCGTTAGAGAAACTTGTACCAGATTTAGGGGATGCGTAGGAAACCACTTCTACATTGGCAGATTTCACTGCTGTATCCGCAAGTACTGCACCAATCGCTGCTGGGCCTGCACATACCATACCGAAAGATCTTCCTAATGGAGTGTTGAATACGGCTTCTAAACAATAGCTTGCACGTGCTGTGTATTGGAATTCCAAGTGACCTGCATCATTAGCATATACATCTCCAAAGTATTTTGGAACAGCTTCTAATGCAATTTCAACAGCTCGACGAGCATCGGATACATCATGAGCACCGATATAGATTAAAGAACCATGACCTGCGCCACCTTTAGTATCGCGAGGCAATTCTACTGTAATAATTTCAGTATTTGTTGCTTTAATCGCATCATCCACAGCCATAATTTGAGGGCCTGCGCCTACACGACCGCCGATAATACCGATAGATTTAAATTTTCCTAATCCCATTGTTTCTGTTAATAATGGATCCACACTGGCAATCACAAGACCAATTGTATCGCCCATTGCAGTACCAACAAATTCAGTAACTCCGATGGATCCTGCTGTTGTGCCTTGCGGCTTTTTAATGCCAAGTTCTTCTGATACTTGACCCATCACTTTTTCTAATAATGCTGTATCCATAGTACCTCCTAACCACCAATAATACAGTTTAAACCATATGATTCTACTATTTTTTTATACGTTTCCATTTCTTCTTCTGGAATCTTTGGTGTATTTTCTAATTCATATTCACGTCCCAATAGTTCATATTTCCCTTGCCCATAATTGTGATATGGCAACAAGTGTATGTCATGAACATTAGGCATATTTTCCTTCACAAACTCTGCTATGCCGCGAATGTCTTCTTCGCTCGCATTAAACCCAGGAATCGTAGGGACACGCACTGTTGTATTTGTGATAGACTGTATGACTTTAGCCGACTCTCTGATCCTTGCGTTATCCACACCAGTGAACTTTTTATGTTGCTCTGGATTGACGCTCTTGATATCTAGTAGAACTAAGTCGATGTACGGCATAATCTCTTCTACAATCTTTGTGTCATAATACCCTTCTGTTTCTATTGCGGTATGCCATCCTTGTGCTTTACAAGCTTTAAAGATTTCTTTAGCAAACTTTGGTTGTGTCAATGCCTCTCCACCAGATAAGGTGATGCCGCCATTGGAGCGGAAATACTGTGTAGCATCTTTTTTCAATTCCCGCACCACTTGTTCAACAGTCATCAACTTACCTTTCATGGAAAGTGCACTGGTCGGACAGACCATGGTACACTCTGAACAGTTGTCGCAGAGT
>CAUUJQ010000136.1:0-3985 GCA_963545445.1 uncultured Veillonella sp.
TCTATTCTCATAATCAAGTTTTTATTACCCCCTATTCTTATTCTTTTTTTGTTTTACTGTATATAGGCAAACGATCTTGAAAGAACTTTCACAGCCCTCCCCTTATAGAAGTATGATATAATAAAACCATTAAGTCATTTAGAAACGGAGATATACTATGAAATCATTTCAATCATTAGGCATCGTGCCTGAGCTGATACAAGCATTACAAAAGGTAGGCGTGAAAGAGCCTACTCCCATCCAAGAAAAGTCGATTCCTCTTATCTTTAAAGGACAAGATGTAATCGCTAAAGCGCAAACGGGAACAGGCAAAACCTTGGCATTCTTGTTGCCACTATTGCAACGTATCCACGTAGGTATCCAACAGGAACAAGCCCTCATCATCGCCCCTACTCGTGAACTTATCCAACAAATTGCGGAAGAAGCTCGACGCTTAGGTGCCATCCTTGGTGTGGATGTGTTACCTCTCATCGGTGGCAGAACTATCGAAGGGCAATTGCAAAAGCTTGGTCGCCGTCCTCATGTCATCATCGGCACCCCTGGTCGTTTACTAGATCATGTCAACCGTGGTACTTTGCATTTAAACTCCATCCGCCGCGTGGTGTTGGACGAAGCGGACCAAATGCTTCATATGGGCTTCTTGCCAGATATCGAAAAACTCATCAGTGGCACCGACGGTAAACGTCAACTGTTGATGTTCTCCGCTACCATACCAGATAAAATTCGCAACTTGGCAAAAGCTTATATGCAAAAACCTACGTCTGTCACAGTGCAAGGAGAAAACATCACCCTCGATACGATTGAACAAAAAGTATACATGATGGAAGAACAAGATAAGGTAAACCGTCTTGTGTCCATGTTAGAAGCAGATAATCCATACCTAGCTATCGTATTCTGTAACACAAAAGAAGGGGCTATTAAACTAGCTTACGATTTGGCACGTAAAGGTGTAGAACTTGGCGAAATCCACGGGGACATGACCCAAGGTCGTCGTACGCAAGTATTAAAAGAATTTGCCAAAGGCAATCCCCCAATCTTAGTGGCTACGGACATTGCAGCTCGTGGTATCGACATTGAAGGTGTGAGCCATGTGTACAACTTTGATGTGCCACATGACATGGATTACTACATTCACCGCATCGGCCGTACTGGTCGTGCTGGTTCCACCGGCGTTGCCGTAACTTTCGCTACACCAGCGGAAGAAATTTGGGTGCGCCGTATCGAACGTTCCATCCAAGCTACGTTGACGAAATACACGAAAGATGGTCAAGTAAAAACAAAGGGTTCTGGCTTAGCCCCTAAGAAGGAAACTGCTAGCAAGAAACCTAAGATTAAAAGTACTTACCAAGCGACAAAAGCGAAAGCTCATAAAGCTCGAGGTCACAAAGGGGCTAACACACGGGTGCGCCGTGCCAAATCTGGGGGCACTAGTAGTCGTGGTCGAGGTAACCGATAAACCTCTAGCATAGGTGGGTGGCTCCCCTCCGAGATATATCTGTTGCTCTAAAGCATATACCTAATAAAGACTATAATAAAATAGAGGAAAGTTGATACTTTTTGTTCAACTTTCCTCTTTTTTATGTTCCAACCGATACCTGGACAACACTTTTATGTGTATACCCATTATGCCGAGTACATATAGTTATCTCTGATTCGCATAGATAGCTGGTTTCCCATCTACATCGGCACAACTTGTTCGACAGCTTTGGCCTTCGCTACATTTCCACACTGGTTCAGGTTGCGATTCATATTGGATAAGATACCCTTTCTTACAACGTGGGCATGTATATTCTTTATGCGTATCATCTAACAGTTTACCACCGGTTGTCGGCATAGGTGGCATCATCTCTTCTCTAGGTCGTTGAGCCTTGGATATGGTGGATTGATCACCCATTGCAGCATTTGTCGACGTACTACGAGAGACATCACCCTTTGGTCCGACATTTTCTGTATATCTGCAACTTGGGAATCCAGAACAACCGTAAAAATCTCCAAACTTTCCTTTCCGTAAGAGTAACTCCCCTGTTTTACACTTAGGACAAGCACGTCCCGTTGATTGTGCGGTAGAAGGGTTTCGGTTCTGTTCTTTTCCGCCTGTCTCCGACTTAGGCATAGCTACCTTAGGAGTATTGCCTACTCGTTCTTTTACATCTTTCACAAGATCCTCGATAAACCGAGTTTGATCCGCTAAAAATACATCTATCGATTCGTTGCCGTCACTCATCTTTGCCAATCGCTCTTCCCACTGCGCTGTCGCATCTGGGTACAGCAAGGAATCTGGCAATGCATCTACTAAGGCATAGGCAGACTCTGTAGGAATTAAAGTTTTCTTTTTCCCTTCTTCTGTAAGGAAAGGATTTTTCTTATTATGGATTAAATCTTCAATAATCGTAGCCCTTGTAGCCTCTGTTCCGATACCAGATACATCTTTTAGCTGTTTCTTTAACTCTTCATCTTTCACATATTTGTGAATTTCCTTCATAGCTTGCACTAGAGTGGCGGATGTAAAGCGGCTTGGTGGTTTTGTTTTCCGTTGATCCACCTTGCTATCTTTCGCCGTTACGGAATCACCTTTACGCACAGGTGGTAAAGATTTTTCTTCATCTTCTTGATGTTCTTCTGATTCCTCTGTGGATTTCACCTTTTTATACAATGCTTTCCAACCCATATCAACCACAACTCGACCTGTTGTAGTGAATAATTCGTCTTGGTGCGTCACTTCGATACGCGTTTGCTCGTACACATGCTCTGGATAGAACTGTGCAATATAGGCTTGAGCGATGAGGAAGTAAATATTTTGCTCCCCTTTTGATAAGGTATGTAAGGGGCAACGTACGGTAGTTGGAATGATGGCATGATGGGCTGTCACCTTGCTATCGTTCCAAGCGCGACTTTTAATAGTAGGATTACTCTCCTTTGCCCAGGCTGCTAATTCCTTATGGCCCATATTAACTAGGTTTGACAGGATTGCTTTTCCATCTGAAAGTTGGTTCACTGGCAAATATTCACAATCGGAACGAGGATATGATGTATATTTCTTCTCATATAATTTTTGAGCAATGTCTAGCACTTCTTGTGGTGTATAGTTAAATAATTTACCTGCCACAATTTGTAGAGACGACAAAGAAAACGGTAATCGCTGACCTTCCTTTTTCTTTTTCTTTTCCACCAAAGATACTGTGCCTTCTGGTGCCTGCATCAGACGGTCACGTAAATCGTTGAGGATAGTCTGATCTAGCATATGTCCATCAGGGTCTAATCCTTGTTGCGTATCTTTCGGCTTCCAAGTAGCCCAAAAATCTCCCTTTTCATGACCATATTGCACTTGCAACACATAATATTCTACAGGCACAAAGTTTTGTAGTTCTCGTTCTCTCCGTACCACCAGTGCCAAGGTTGGCGTTTTTACACGACCAATAGGAAAGGTCACTTTCTTTCCTAAATGCTGTTGCTCTAACGTATAGGCACGAGATAAATTCATCCCCATCAACCAATCTGCACGAGATCGCGCTAAGGCCGAATCTTTTAAGGGTTTGTATTTTTTATTATCTTGCATGTGTTCTAAGGCATAGCGCATCGATTTTTCATCTAACGCATTCAGTAGAATACGCTCTACTGGTTTTGTATTCCCCAAATAATCTAGCATTTCATCAATCAACAGTTGACCTTCCCTATCCGGGTCACCGGCATTGACGATAGTGGTCGCTTTTTTTATTAAATCACCGATGACCTTAAACTGCTTGGCACTAGATGACTTAATCTTTAATTTCCATGCTGTTGGTAAAATCGGCAAAGAATCAAATCTCCAAAATTTATATTTCTCATCATAATCACCTGGCTCAACTTGTTCAAGCATATGACCAAAGGCCCAGGTAATCACATCGTCACCTTGTACGATATATCCATCATGTCGTTTAGCACTCTGTGGGTTCGGCAACACTTGGCTCAGCTCTCGCCCTACACTAGGTTTTTCCGCAATAAATAA
>CAUUJQ010000137.1:0-3918 GCA_963545445.1 uncultured Veillonella sp.
AGATAGTTAGGAGGGTTGAATAATGAATCAGATAAAATGCATAAATTGTGGATTTCCTTGCCATAAATACGGAAAAACAAGAAAAGGAACTCAAAGATGGCAGTGTCCCGAATGTAAGACGGTTTTTACAAATGCAATTGATCGTACAACAAAGCACTTTCAGCAATTTATTCAATGGTTGTTAAGTGGTAAAACACAAGATGAAATGTCTGTAAGTAGTCGTACATTTAGACGAAATACAGCTCAATTTTGGGAGATATGGCCTATGCCTCCTAAGGTAGAGGAGCATAAGGATATAGTATTTGTTGACGGTATTTATTTAGGGCGGAAAGCATGTGTATTAATATGTTGTGATGATACACATATATTGGGTTGGTATGTGTGTAGATACGAGCATACAGCAGCATGGGAAGCTTTATTACAACGGATTGCTTCGCCCAATATAGTCGTCACTGATGGTGGTACTGGCTTCAAGAAGGCTTGTAAGAAAATCTGGAAAAGGACTAAGGTCCAAAGGTGTTTATACCATGTGTATTGCCAAGTTAAGAGATATACGACATCTAGGCCAAAAACATTGGCTGGAATAGAGCTATATGTACTAGCAAAGGATCTATTGGCTATACATACAGATGAAGAAATTAAAGCGTGGGAAGAGCGATTACAGAACTGGTCTAACAAGCATAAGATATTTTTAAGTGAAATGACGCGAGATGAATATGGCACATTACACCCTAAACATGAAAGATTGGTAAAAGCAGAACGCTCTCTTTGGCAGTTAGTAAAGCAGGATGTATTGTTCACCTATCTTAAAGATACATTAGCTAATGAAAGAGCGTTACCAGCTACGAATAACAGAATAGAAGGGGGAATTAACGCCCAATTAAGGGCTATGTTACGAGGCCATAGAGGGTTATCTATTGAACGTAGAATAAAAGCTGTTTTTTGGTGGTGTTATATGCATTCTCTACACCCACTTCCATATGATGAGATTATTAAGGCGATGCCAACAGATAAAAGTATAGCCAAAATATATAAAGAAATGTCAGAAAGACAAACTCTAGAGGAAGAAATACCTGCTTGGGGAGATGCAATTGTCTGGAGTGATCTACATAATTATGATATATCTTTGACAAAAGACTGGGATTAGTCTACCAACTCATTTTGTCCTATAACCCGGAAAGTTGAACAAACAGCATCAACTTTCCTCTATTTTTTATGTTTAATGGTTCTATAATAAATGTTGGCGACTACTCTTATATAGCCGTCATCACATTTGACAAAGAGCCTTTTTAATGAGTAACAGGGGCCTGAAGGACCCTGTTAGCGCCTTTTGCATGTTTATAGTTTGCGTGTATTGGTGAGTAGAGGGTCAGTGATACCATTGTCGAGAAAGGCTTGTTCTCGATCACGACAGGTACCACAAGTATGGCATGGTGTAGCGCCACCTTCATAGCAGGACCAGGTGAGATGGTACGGCACGCCCAAGCGCAACCCTTCTCGAACGACTTGGGATTTATTCATATCATTTAATGGTGCATAGAGTCGCACTTTGTTGTACGAACCAATGTAGATAGCCTCATGCATGTGATGATTAAAGTCTGGTCGACAATCTGGGTAGGCATTGCCTGCTGCATCGTCTGCATGGGCACCGATATAGATGGCGACGTCCTCATCAGGGTAGAGGCTGAGGGCTAGGCTAGCGGCCATGGATAAAATCAAGCCATTTCGAAACGGCACATAGGTGGAGACAGAACCTGTTTCGGCGATTTGCTCTCCGTATGTGCGATGATCGATACTTTCAGTAGAAGAAGACAGCAAGGACGAGTTGGAGTAGCTCATGACCTGCGTTACATCTAGTTCGTAGTGAGGCACCTGATAATACTCGGCGATGGCCTTGGCACAGTGCAATTCTTTTTTATGCTTCTGACCATACCAGATGGAGAGGGCACTCACATTGTCGGCGCCGACGGCGTCGATAGCCATAGCGAGGCAAGTGGTGGAGTCTACACCGCCACTGGATAATACTAATGCTTTCATAGGAAACCTTTCGTGTTGTAAAAATTTTATAAGTGAGTACTGACATGGACCCCATGATGTACTATAATAGTAAAGATAAGATTGTTTTTTAAGGAGTTGTTATGCGTTTACGTAGAAAACCATGGATTGATGAAGCAATCCTTGCATATGATAAGTATACTGTACTAGAGAATCACGAAGTTTTCAAGGGAAAATGGAGAGAAAGTTTTGCGGATCCAACGAAACCATTATATGTGGAATTAGGGACGGGAAAAGGTAAATTTATTGCCGGTATGTGTGAAGCCCATCCAGAAGCGAATTTTGTGGGCTTTGAAGTGCAAATCGGGGTCCTATACTATGCGGCGCAAAAATTATATGAACAACAAGCGGACAATGGAAAAGTGAGCTTATTCGACATTGCAGGTATCGAAGAGGTAGTCGCACCGGGCGAGGTAGACCGCTTTTACATTAATTTCTGTGATCCATGGCCAAAAGCAAAACATGCGAAGCGCAGATTGACGTACCATACATTTTTAGACCGCTATGCGCGCCTTTTAAAAGAGGATGGAGAAATTCATTTCAAAACAGATAATGAAGGATTATTTATGTTTTCCTTGGAAGAATTTGAAAATTCTGGATGGACATTGAAGAATGTAAGTTATGATTTACATAGTACGGACATGCCGAATGTGCGCACAGAATATGAAGAAAAGTTCAGTGCTAAGGGGCAACCGATTTTCCGCTTAGAGGCGATTAAGCCAGCTAAAGGAAGTGATACAAACCATGCAGGAGAATAGCAATCAAGGCACGCCTAGTCTGTGGGAGCGCATTCGCAGGTTCTATAACCGTATGGTCAAGCATGATGGACAAGGTATCTTGATCCCTCTATTTGGGATTATCCTTATCGGATTTTTAAATGGGTACAGCGTGACCTATACGAAAGTATTGTCCGGCGGTAATGATTGGACGCCGTTTATATTGTCCATTTTTAAACAGTTGATGTTTCTTGTTATAGGGACTGTTGTGGCCGCTATATTTTACCGTTTCGATTATCGAAAGTGGACACAAGCAAAATGGCAGTTCATTATGTTGGTGACGATTGTAGGCTTGTTATTAGTGGTGTATACAAACTCTGCAGGTCATGATGCGAACGGTGCACAGCGGTGGATTGGATTGCCTTTGGGCCTTACCATACAGCCTTCGGAATTTGCTAAATTAGGGGCTATCATTTGGGCAGCCTATACCCTAGATTCACATGTAAAAAAACATGGGGAATTCTATTTGCTAGAGCGCTACGATTGGAGTCAAAGCGAATGGATTCAGAATCGATGGGTTCGGAAGATTAGATCCTATTTCGGGAAAAAGGCCAATGGTAAGTGGGGAAATAAATTCAAAAGATTGTCCTTGCCTAAGGTATTTGTACCGGCGGTCTTTATCGTCCCAGCTATTTATTCTGTGATGACCTTGTTCCAACCCGATATGGGGACGGCCGTTATCATATTTTGGTTTCCCGTGCTGATGACCTTATTAGTAGGCTATCACAAGGCGCACCGAAAGTACTTATATGGCTTGATGGGGATAGGTCTTGTGGCAGCATGCTTGTTAATTGTATATTCTGACTATCGTTGGAAACGGGTGCAAGCATACTACGATCCGTGGTCGTACATCACTTACAACGGCTATCAAGTGACACAAAGTATCTTGAGTGTGTCCCTTGGTGGTTTTTGGGGCGAAGGTTTTACGAAGGGGATTTCCAAGTATAATTATCTTCCAGAAGCCCATACAGATTTTGCGTTTTCTATTTTCGCTCAAGAATTTGGCCTTCTAGGGGTGCTGATCGTAATCGCCTTATTCCTATGGTTTACGAAATATGGTCTGTCCATTGCTCGTCAATCGAGAGAT
>CAUUJQ010000138.1:0-3849 GCA_963545445.1 uncultured Veillonella sp.
GGTACTCTTAATTCATTGCATATGATTGCATCCTTGTTACAACGGCAAGGAAAATCTAAGGTAGCCATAGACCGCCAAAGCCCCAGTTTTGCTAAGGCTCTATGGAAAGACTACGGATTTTCTGTATTAGAGGTTGATACAGGAGCCCCGCAATTGATTGCCACATTACAAGCAGCGAATGTGGAAGTCCTATACTGTATGCCATCTCACGGAGATAGTATGGGTCGTATCATGACGATCCAAGAGCGGACAGAGTTATTGCGGTGGGCGCAGAGTCGAAAGGCTTTTATCATAGAAGACGATTATGACAGTGAACTTCGCTATTATGGGAAGCCTGTGTTGTCGTTGCAGGGTATGGATTTGCAAGATTGTGTGATTTACATGGGCACGCCGTCGAAGGTGTTACCACCGTCGATTCGGTTGAGTTATCTAGTGCTACCCGTAGTTCTCTATGAGGACTTTCACAAGCATCGCAAGGCCTATGGGCAAAGTGCCGGTGTGTTAGAGCAGTTGGCATGGGCCATGTACATGGATGAAGGGGAGTGGCATAAGCAAATTCGCCGTCTTCGCAAACATTATTTAGAAAAAAGTAAGTATTTTACGAGTGTATTGCGCCACTATTTGGACGATACTTATGAGGTTATCGATCCAGAGGGCGGTGTCTACGCTGGGATTCGCAAGGCCCGCAGCCAGGGAGATGTGCTTCGCACACGAGCCTTAGCCGCAGGTTGTGACATCAAGGTCATAGATAGAGATGAGACCGGTGTTGTAGAGGTGTTGTTATCGTTCAGCGGCATACCGACCCGTGACTTAGAACGGGCGGTGCAAGTATTGGCTGAGGCTTGGAAAGGGTTATAATATGGGCATACCATTTCGATTCATACAATGTGGGGATCTCCATTTAGGGGCACCCTTTCGCTATTTAAAATCTTTTGGCAGATCCTTGGACGAGGCTATGATGCGCGCTACCTATGGGTCCTTTCAGAATATCGTGAACTTGGCCATCCGTCAGCGTGTGGCGGCGGTGCTCATCACGGGGGATGTCTATGATGGGGCGGATCACCCTCTTGAGGCGGAGATGCACTTTGTGCGGGCCTGTGAAAGTCTCGCCAAGGAACACATTCCTGTCTACGTGGTACAAGGCAACCATGATCCTGCGGAAAGTTGGCAACGACATATGCCATTGCCAGACAATGTCCATATCTGTGCAGCGGAGCGAGTGGATCGGTTTTCTCTCATGGTGCGTGGCCGAGAGGTGGCTGGCATCTATGGTCGCAGTATCTCCAGTGATACCCAGTATGAGGACCTAGCATCGGACATCCATCCCTTACGCAGTGATCCCTTTTCCATCGCCCTTGTGCATGGAACGGTAGGCAGTCATGAAGGTCATGACAAGACGGGGCCTTGCTCTATGGATGCATTGCGTCGTATTCCCATTCAGTATTGGGCGTTCGGTCACATTCATAAGCGTCAGATTCTGAGCGAACAGCCTCACATCGTCTATGCGGGCAATACCCAAGGGTTGCACCGTGGTGAAAGTGGCCCGAAAGGGTGCTATGTGGTAGATGTATCTAGTCGCGGCACGGTGGAGGTACACTTTCACGAGACCAATACCATCCGATTTGCAGAAGATACGATCGACTTAGGACAAGTGCAATCCGTAGTAGAAATGCTAGAAATGTTGCGACACAAAAAAGAAATGCTCCGAAAACCGGGCATGTCCATTCTATTGACACTTAGACTGACAGGCGAAGGAGTTTTATCAGGAGTAGCAAGTGACAATGCAGTACGTGCGTCTTGGATAGAGGAATCACAAGCTGAGGAAAGTGGCAAGCACGGCGTGTATATCATCGGTATCGAATGCGATACTTTCAGTAGTGATACACAAGGCGCTGCGCCGGGGATGGTCAGCGATTATGTGAAAGCCCTGGATGCCATGGATACTGGCGGGGATTCGCTGTTGAAGATTGTGACAGAACGACCAGAGTGGAAACGCTTGGGCATGTATAGCCAATTAGTGACAGAGGACATGGTGCAGTCTGCCTATGAAAAGGCACGACGGGAAGGGATCCGTTTATTACAGGGGAATGAGTATGAAGATTAAAGAAATATATATAGAACACTATGGCCCCTATGAACAGTGGACCTTTCAGCCTCATGAAAAGGGACTGCATGTGTTGTACGGGCCGAATGGAAGCGGAAAAACGACACTGCTCCAAGCCTTTCGTGGCATTTTGTTGGGGACGAAACGGAAAGAAGACCCTGTAGAGGGTCATATTGTGGTGGAGCGAGAAGGCAAAACCTACCACATCGGGCGTAAGGGAAAAGTATTAGACTTTTACGAAGTCGGTGGTCAGCGCTATACGGTGGAGCCTGCGGAATTGTGGTGGCAAGGGTTAGATAAAAAGACCTATGATCGCATTTTTGCTATTACCTTGGATGACCTACAAGGGGTGGACATTATCCAAGAGGTGGACGTGCGTACGCGGTTCTTTGGTGCTGAAGGCGGGGAATCCTTGGGGACCCTCGTGAAAGACGTGGATGCATTAGCCAGTCAATTACTAGTGGCATCGCCTACGGGAAAGCGGACCATCAATACATTGTTGGAGCGATTGCAAGAGATAGAGCAAGAGATTTTGCGACTACAACAGGGAGAACGCGAGTATTATCGGTGGCAATCTTCCTTGGAAGACCTAGAAAAGAAAGAGGCTATCTTGCAGGAACAACGGCAAGAGCGGAAGGAATACCTGCAAGACGTAGAGCGAGTTCTCCGTGCTTGGGATACGTATAAAAGAGGAGAAGAAGCGAAGCAGAAAATGCTCCAATTCCACGTGGAAGAGTCTTTGGAGCGAGATGCCTTTTTAGAATTAGACGAAGAAATCCGCCGTTGCCAGGAATATATGCGCGTGTGGCGTGGCAAGGAAGAGGGCTTGGTGCCAGATAATTTCGATCCAGAAGATAGACTAGGTATGTATGAACAAGAGATTGAAAGTTTGTACCAAGAAGTATCGAAATGGACGCAGTTAGAAAAAGAATGCCGTGAAGGGGATTTGTACTTAGAAAAAGTGAAAGCCCAGCTAGCATTCATTCGGAAATCTCATGTGTATTGGCGTGATGTGGAGGAGTTCCCAAGTGATGTGAACTGGTACGATGGGGAGCAAGTGGCACGCCAGTTGCGCAGTGCTCGTGAGGCCTATGAGGCATGGCAACGACGAGAGCCGTTTCCACAAGATGAACAAGCTCGTGAGGTAACGGAAACGGTAGCAACCCTAGAGACTAAACATAAAAATCTAACGGCATTGAAAGAGGCCTACTTAGAACAAGAACCTACGGACTTCGTAGTGACAGTGACATCGGGACGCTCCCATTATCTAGGGGCGGTAATAGTGGCTGTACTAAGCGTGGCGCTCTTAGTTTGGCATATGACGTATGGAGAGACAATAGGAGTACAAGCTATAGGTGGAGCACTAGGCATATTGCTAGCCATAGGTCTTGGGTACCAAGGGTATCGGACTGGAAACGTGGCGCCAAAGGTGGCAAGCAAGCCTGCTAAGGATGTGTCTGAACTAGAAGCCGTATCGGGGCGTTCCATGCCGGTTACAGACTCTGACTATGAAAGTTTACTTTCAGAGATACAAGCAGTAGAGGAAGCCATCAAAGGATACGGAGATGATGTAAGCCATTTTAAAGCCTACGAAGTGATGAAAGCGCAGTGGGTGGCGGAAGGCAAAACGCTGGAAGCAGCAGGGACTGAGGCCATGGACGAGTGGGAAGCTTGGTTGCCAACGGCGGCAAAACAGACGAACCGAGATGATGCGTTCTACGGCATGAAGGAAGAATACCAAGCCT
>CAUUJQ010000139.1:0-3848 GCA_963545445.1 uncultured Veillonella sp.
GTACCTAACTATGAACTTAGGTAAGAAAGAAACCTTAACCTATTGCTATACTTATGCGAATAATAAGTATTCCTACCACAATCCTAATAGTGCCGTTATGGTGAATAGTAAGGCTATTTTTGCTGGGGATGTGAAGGTAAGTGATAAGCAGTACGTGAAGTTGAATGGCAATAGTTTCTTAGGTCATGATGCCGAGCGAGAATATCATTCCCACAATTTGCAATATAAAAATGAAGAGAATAAATTACAGATTTCTTTTGGTTATTTAGATAAAAAGAAAGATGGCTATTCTGTGCCAGAAAAAGCTACAAATGGTGAGTATGATGGCCCAGGTTCTCATTCATTCTACCCAGGAAAAGCGTACAATCTAGATGTGCAAAAAGCATGGAAACCAGAAGGTAAACATCAGCTTGTGGGGGGATTCAACTGGAAACAAGAGCGATTTGATCAACAGAAAATTTCCTTACAACATTGGCGCGATAAAAATTCTAAAGATACTAAGGTATTCCCTAACGCTGTGAGTGAAACGAATACCGGGGCATCTCGCACGATGGCAGTTTTTGTACAAGATACGTATCGTCCGAATGATGATTGGGCTATCTATGCAGGATTGCGTTTAGACCACTTTAAAAAATATGGTGGGTCCCACGGGGAGTACAATAAGGAAACAAAGTCCTACGATGTGGTACATCACAACGATGGATCTTACACGGAGTTGAGTCCTAAGTTGTCCGTAGAAAGATACCTTGATGATTCTACCAACATCTATGCATCCTATGGACATTCCTTTGCACCGCCAACGTTGTACCAAGTGTACCGCTTCGGTCAAACATCTAAAACTCCTATTCATGCAAATCCGGAGTTAGATCCAGAACATTCCGATACCTTTGAACTCGGTTTGAAAAAATCTTGGAATGAAAGTACAAAATTAAATGTAGCGGCTTTTTATGTGAACACAAAAGATAAAATTCAATATGTGACATTTAAAAAAGCAGATGGTACTGATAATTACAAAAAATATATCAATGTAGGATCAGAAACACGTCGTGGTGTAGAACTAGAACTTCGTCACAAATTGTCTAACAAATGGTCTGTCTTTGGAAACTATACATGGCAAATGGGATATATAGAAAGTAAAGCTTTGACCAATACAGATCAAAGTGATGGAAAAGAACAAAACTTTGAGATTCCAAGACACTTATTCCATGGTGGTTTTGAATACAATAGTGGCAAGTGGAATGCCTTATGGGATATGCAATACGTTAGTGCACGCCAGGGTAAAGATACTGCAGGTGGTGAACCAGAGGCAGAAGATGCGTACTTCTTGACCAATGCGTCCGTAAATTATAAAGTATCCAAAGAAGCAACATTGCAATTCGGCATACAAAATATCTTCAATCGTGAATACTATGCGAGAGAAGGCACAGGTGGCCGTACGTACAATATGGGTATGAAATTCAAATTCTAATACAATATAATAGTAACAATATGAGACGTTCCGATGAGGACGTCTCATTTTAATTGACCTACTAGATGTTGTATGACCAATTGGAATAGTACTACCATAGGCAATACCCCCTACCAATGGTATACTAAAGGGGATATAAAGAGATTCATAGTAGAGGTCCAAGTGATTCGTAAGGGGAGTATGTATGAATTATAAACGTAATGTATTAGCAGGACTTGTTATGGCATGCTTGAGCGCTGTGCCGATTGTGTATGGAGCGTCGGCAGAGGTAGACTTTCAACAGGTTGTGACGCAACCAGAGCGCATTGAGGTGAACACAGCGGGGCGAGCTGTGGCGATACGCAAATACCATGAGGAGCTCAACTATCCAGAGGGGCTGCATGTTAAGGTGAGCGGTGTAGGGTATGACACGGCGCAGCAAAAGCATCATAATGTAACGGGTATTTATGTGTTGGATGGCACGAACCTAACCGTTCACAAGGGCTTGCAAGTGAATCTAAGCAATGCTCATCCCTATGACCAAGCAGACGAGATGGCTCATTATTACATGAGCGGTATTTATGCAGGGTTTGGGCGCAAACAATTTGATGATCCGAAGTATGATACAAAGGTGGTTGTCCACGGTCCGACTGTCATTCATGCCGTCGGTAATGGGGTGCAAGCGAACAAGGACAGTTATATTACCTTGGATGGTCCCGTTACGATTGAAACAGTTCCATTTCAACAGGCCGATGTGTATGCAGCCGTTGTAGAGGAAGGTAGTATTGGTATCGGTACTGGGCAACTAGCAGATACGTATACAGCTACATCATTAGGCGCAAGTATAGCTACGACTCCGGTGACGGTGCAAGTGACAGGGAATCTAGGTGTGTTAAATAAAAACTATGGGTTGAATCCAAATCCGGGCCATCATGGTTCGTTCATCGATTTGCATTTGGAAACGGCTGATTCGCATTGGACGGGGGCTGCTTTGAATGAATTTGCTGAAAGTGGCAATAATCCCCATCAGTCGGGGATAGTTCTTCACCTCACTCACCAAGGGACATGGCATAATCAATGGATGGGCGCAAAACGTCATCGGTCGGGTCATGAAGAGCTATTGAAACAGACGGGCAAAGGATATGCTTTCACAGGAAGTCATATTGAAACCTTGTTCGGTAGCGATACGGAACATACGGCAGGAACCATTTATCAGGAAGATGAGAATCCCATCGTCATAGATCGTCTTGTGGGACATGTAAATGTAGTGGATCGTCGACAAAAGCAAGGCAATTCAACACCTTTGGTGATCGTGAAAAATAATGAAGGGGAACTTCATTTTCTCAAATAAGCCTAAAAATATCACATTTTAATCAAGAAAAGCTTGCATACTATAGTCATGTTAGAGTATAATTACATGGAAGTATTATTACTTGGTCATAAAAGGTGGTTATATGAGTCGTATCAAGAAGGAAGAACGGCAGCAGTTATTGCGCGAAAAACTGAATATAAGTCCCTTCACGACAGATGAGGAATTGGCCACATGGTTTAATGTAAGTGTGCCAACCATTCGATTAGATCGTTTGGCCCTGGGCATTCCTGAATTACGTGAACGGATTAAGGCGATGGCACAGGAGCATACAGATGACCGACAGCATATGGATCGTACGGACGTGGTAGGAGACGTGATTGATTTATTGGTTGGACAATATGGAATCAGCGTTCTCCGTACGACGAAAGACATGTTAGATAGCTCTGGTTATGTGGAGGCACAGTATTTATATGCCCAAGCAAATTCCTTGGCGCGCGCTATTGTAGGGGTTCCTACGGTAATTGCTGGGGTGGGCAATATTAAATATAAAAGTCTCGTCAAGAGCGACGTTAATTTAGCGGCGAAAGCAGAGCTAGTGCGACAACGCGGTGAAAAATTCTTTATTAAGGTAACGATCAAAGATACGGTGAAAGAAGTGTTTCGCGCTAAATTCATTATGGAATCTGTGATGGAATAAAGGGGAACTATGAAGATTGCAGTAGATGCTATGGGTGGCGATTTTGCCCCTCTGGAAATAGTACTAGGATCCATTGCCGCTGTGCACGAATATGATACTATGGAAGTCGTGCTGGTCGGTGATGAAGAAAAAATAAAAGAAATATTAACAACAGAAGGTGAATTAGAGAATCCGAGAATCTCCATTCACCACGCTAGTGAAGTCATTGAAATGCACGAGCATCCAAGTATTGCGTTGCGCAAGAAAAAAGATGCCTCCATTGCAGTGGCTACGAAGCTAGTGCGTGATAACATATGTGACGCTGTGATTGCACCAGGTAGCACTGGAGCAGCGGTGGCAGCGGCTCTATTGGGATTGGGACGCATTAAAGGCATTGAACGCCCTTGTATTGC
>CAUUJQ010000140.1:0-3846 GCA_963545445.1 uncultured Veillonella sp.
CAAGCTGTATTTACAGATATTGTTCCAGAAGCAGTTAAAACGGGGATGCTTGCTACAGCAGAGATGATGGAGCTCATTGGTGCCTATATAGATTCGAAGGTTCCCTATGTGTTGGATCCTGTGATGATTGCCACCAGTGGGGACCGTCTTATCTCTGATGAAGCTGTGAAAGCATTACAAAGTACATTAATCCCCAAAGCTACCTTAATTACACCAAATCGTAGTGAGGCCGAAGTATTGTCAGACATGAAAATTGACACGGTAGAAGCTTTGCATACTGCAGGGATTCGCATATTGCAAGAATTAGGACCACAAGCCGTGATCATCAAGGGCGGTCACATCGGAGATGAGGCTACAGATTACTTATTTACAATAGATACTATGTCCATGCGACGTTCTTGGACCAGCCCTAAATACGACACAGTACATACACACGGTACGGGCTGTACATTCTCTGCGGTGATCACAGCGGAATTAGCGAAAGGGAAATCTTTAGAAGAAGCCATCACTATTGGTAAAGAATACATTCGTTTAGCTATTTTACATAATCCAGGTTTGGGCACTGGAAATGGACCGGTGAATCATATGGCCTATGGAGATGAGTATTCTGAATAATCTACCGCTCTCTATACATATGATGCAAGTCATATCGAATCATTTGGTTGTCGTGGTATACTATAGGTAATCTTTTGTAGTTAGTTATTAAGAAACGAGGATTATATTGGAACGTTATGATATAGACACAGTACAGTCCATGATGGGGTTATACTTCATTTGTGGAACACCGAATACGAAGGATATTCATAAAACTTTGACGGAAGCTTGTCAAGGCGGTATTACGTGCTTTCAATTCCGTGAAAAAGGCGAAGGTGCTTTAGTAGGGGAAGAAAAAGAACAGTTAGCACGAGAGTTACAACAGATTTGTAAGGAATATGGCGTGCCTTTCATCATCAATGATGATGTAGAATTAGCTGAAAAGATAGGCGCTGATGGGGTGCATGTAGGACAAGATGATATGGACCTTGAAGAAGTACGCAAACGATTGCCTAACGCTCTTGTGGGGACGTCTATTAACTCTGTAGAAGAGTTAGAACATACTAAACTAGAGTATGTGAATTACATTGGTGTAGGCCCTATGTATGCCACAAGTACAAAGAAAGATGCCAAAGCTGTGCGTGGGCCAGAATTAATTTTGGCTTTACGTGCTCATAATCCAACCATTCCAATGGTGGCTATTGGTGGGATCAATCGTGATAATTTCGATGATGTCCTGGCAGAACCAGTAGATGGCATTGCTGTCATCTCAGCCATCACGGAAATGGAAGACATCGAATATGAAACTGCCATGTGGATTGAGAATATGGAATGGTGTAAGATGTTCTTGGAAAAATAATGGGCGGATATCCCTTGACACTCATCCCTTTTATCCATACAATAGTATATATACATAGGCGATGAAGCAGAGGAGTATACTCCCATTAGCGAGTGAGGACGGTGAAAGCTCACAATCGAGTAGAAGGCGCTGTGGAGCATGAGCAGGAACGTTGTACCATACTAGATGTGGACAATTAGTAAAGGCTATTTTTTAAAAGAGGGCATTAGCCAATTAGGGTGGAACCGCGGGTAAATCTCGTCCCTGTAGCGATTTTCGTTGCAGGGACTTTTTTATTCCCTGTAAAACATAAGGAGGAATGAAAATGACATTTCAAGAGATGATTTTTACACTCCAAAACTTCTGGGGTGAACAAGGGTGTATTTTACAACAACCATATGACATTGAAAAAGGGGCGGGTACTATGAACCCTGCTACTTTCTTGCATGCCTTAGGACCTGAACCATGGTCTGTATGCTATGTAGAACCATCCCGTCGACCAGCAGACGGACGTTATGGTGACAACCCGAATCGTTTATTCCAACATCATCAATTCCAAGTTATCATTAAACCGTCTCCAGACAATATTCAAGAATTATACTTGCAAAGTTTGGCGGCTCTTGGCATTCATGCAGAAGATCACGATATTCGTTTCGTAGAAGATAACTGGGAATCTCCAACATTGGGCGCTTGGGGCCTTGGTTGGGAAGTTTGGTTAGACGGTATGGAAGTGACACAGTTTACATACTTCCAACAAGTAGGATCTATCGACGTAAAACCTGTATCCGTTGAAATTACATACGGTTTAGAACGCTTGGCTATGTACATTCAAGGGGTGGAAAATGTGTATGACCTTCAATGGAATGAACAATACACATACGGCGATGTATGGCATGCGAACGAAGTAGAACAATCTACATACAGCTTTGAATTAGCAGATACAGATATGTTATTCAAATTATTCGACATGTATGAGGCTGAGGCTACACGGGTTTGTCAATTAGGCTTTGTGTTACCGGCGTACGATTATGTGTTGAAATGTTCTCACACATTTAACTTGCTAGATGCACGTGGTGCTATTTCTATTTCTGAAAGAACAGCTTTCATCGGTCGTGTTCGTAACATGGCTCGTATTTGTGCACAAAATTATTTGGCGAAACGAGAAGAACTTGGTTTCCCATTGTTGAAAGGAGATAAATAAGATGGCTAAGGATTTACTCTTTGAAATTGGGGCAGAAGAAATTCCTGCAGGATTTTTGCCAAATATTATCAAACAATTAGGTGAATTAGCATCATCTGCATTGGAAGAGCGTCATATTCCACATGGTACTGTGAAAGTCTATGCCACACCTCGACGTGTTGCCTTATTGATCAATGATGTAGCAGAACGTGGTGAAGATGTTCACGAAACTCATAAAGGTCCATCTGTGTCTATTGCCTATGATGGAGACGGTAATCCTACAAAAGCAGCTATCGGCTTTGCTCGTGGTAAAGGATTAGACGTATCTGAATTGAAAGTAGTGGATGGTTACATCTTTGCGGACACAACAACAGCTGGATTAGATACAAAAGAAGTCTTATCCGACGTACTTCCATCCTTGATTACAGGATTAAGCTTCCCTAAATCTATGCATTGGGGAGACTTAGAAGAACGTTTTGTACGCCCAGTACGTTGGTTGGTGGCATTATTTGGTCAAGATGTAGTACCAGTGACATTTGCTACGGTAACTAGCTCTAATGTAAGCCGTGGTCATCGTTTCCTTGGTGAGTCTGAATTGACGATTACGGAACCAAAAAACTATGTGGATACATTAACTAAAAACTTCATTATGATCGACCAAGATGTACGCCGTGAAACGATTCGTAAACAATTAACAGAATTGGCAGCTACAAAAGGTGCTACTGTGGTATGGGATGAAGATTTATTAGACGAAGTTACTTTCCTAGTAGAATATCCAACTGCTCTTTGCGGTACTTTCGATGAAAGCTACTTAGCATTACCATCTGACTGCATTATTACACCAATGAAAGACCATCAACGTTACTTCCCATTGGTGGATGGCAAAGGAAAATTACTTCCTATGTTCTTGACAGTTCGCAATGGTGATAGCAAATCATTAGCAGTTGTGGCAGCAGGTAATGAACGTGTACTTCGTGCTCGTTTAGACGATGCGAAATTCTTCTTTAATGAAGACCGTAAAACGCCATTAGCAGGTCGCTATGACGCATTGACTAAAATTGTCTTCCAAGAAGGTTTAGGCAATTTGAAAGATAAAACAGAGCGTCTACTTACATTAGGTGCTGCGTTAGCAAAAGAAGTAGGATTTGCAGATACAGCAACCCTAGAACGTGCTACACATCTTGCTAAAACAGACTTAACTACAGGTATGGTGAGTGAGTTTACAGAATTACAAGGCGTCATGGGTAAAGAATATGCCTTACTAGACGGTGAAACACCAGCTGTAGGAGAGGCT
>CAUUJQ010000141.1:0-3823 GCA_963545445.1 uncultured Veillonella sp.
CTACATTACGTTAAATTTCAAGTTTCAGATTATGAAAGTTTATACTTCCTAGCATTACACTATGTTATACATATTTTAGTATTGATTACGTTTATCTACAATTTTCTCTAATACTACTATAGTGACTAAAAACGCCATACAACTCTAACTACACGTAGTCAGAACCATATGGCGCTATGTACTTCATCTGTGCTAATGCATAGATGCATCTATTAAACTTTACAATGCAAATCGATAGGTTCTCGTTGCATAGGCCCGAACTGGTCGTCCGTTTCGTGTAGCTGGCACAAAGGTCCACTGATATGCTACTTGCATAACGGCTCGTTCAAATTCAGGTTGTCCGCTGCCGCCGATAACTTCTACAGAGCTAACAGAACCATCTTTTTCTACTACCAATTGCACAACCACAGTACCTGTTTTACCTTGGCGCAGCATTTTAGGCGGGTACGGCGCTTCTGCATCATTTACCAGTGATAAGCTACCAGCATCAACGATCACTCCATCGTCATTACCGTCTACGCCATTACCATCACCATTTCCGTCACCGTTTCCATCTCCGTTACCATCACCATTACCATCGCTAGGTCCTGTACCTTCTCCACCGCCTCCAGGGTTTCCTGGAAGTGCAGATGGTGGTGCTACAATCGCTACATTTTTAGGTGTTTCTGCTTTCACTTGTTCTAAAATTGCTTCTGCATCAGCTAGGTTTGTAATTGGTGGTGGAATTTCATGTTTTTCAGTATGAGGCGCTGTAATGGCAGGGCCTGCATTCGGTTGGCCTGCGCTACCCTTGTCCTCATGAACCAACTGCACCTCTACAATTTCATCCGATTCTGGTGTCGGTGTTTGGATATGCCCCAATACGCCTAGAAGTACTACAAGACCTATATTTGTCAGTCCGGATATCACTGCGGGTATACGCCATCGTCTATCCATAGTACCTCCTTATTTACTATCTGTTGCAATGGATACTTTCACGATACCCATTTGTTTCAATGTATCTAGGACAGTAACAAATGCACCATATTCTGCTTTCGCATCACCACGCAAGATAACAACCATATCATCGCCCTTCGCTTTTTCTGCTTGTAAGTAACGAATCATTTGGTCAAGGGTCACCGGTTGTGCTTCCACATAAATTTGTCCATTGCTGGTTACAGTAATTGGAATTTTACGTTGCAAGTCCACTTTCGATGCCACTGCTTGCGGTAATTGAATGGGCACAGATTTTTGTACGACCATCGTCAACATACTCATCATGAAGAACACCAATAATAAGAAGATAATATCGATCATTGGAATGATCATGAGTTTTGGTTTAGACGTAGTCCGTAAGGATCTAAGCCGCATGGTTGTCACCTGCCAATTCTGCCATATACATAGCGCTAGCATCTTCGATTTGGCTAATCAAAATATCTTGTTGTTGCACCAAGTAGGTATGTAAAATCAAAGCAATAATCGCTACGATCAAGCCTGTGGCTGTAGCAATCAAGGCTTCCCCTACACCGCCAGTGATGGCAAATGGTTGCCCTTCAGAAATGGATAATACACTGAAAGAACCAATCATGCCTGTGACAGTCCCCAATAAACCCAACAAAGGAGCCATCGTTACAATAGATTCAATATAGTTTAAATATTGACGTAATTTTGCAGATTCACTAATCGCTGCTGCTTCCAACAATTTTTCTTGTTGCTCTTTATTGTTACCACCACGAGCTGCTTCTGCAATGACATGCGTAGCCATACCTTTGTTAGTTTCTTTTAAGGCTTGTAAGCCCTTCCAGTTGCTTTGTTGTACCAATGGGATGATACTTTCACGCAACGCATTCACATCGTCCAACATAGAACGGTAGAAACGCAAGCGTTCAACGAAAATAATAACAGCAATGAAAGAACAAAGTAACAATGGATACATAACATATCCACCTTTAATAAATAACTCAAATAGTTCCATGTCTTACCTCCTTATACATAATTACTGTTCACATAGTACATGGAATGTCTAGCCCTAAGTCAACATGTCATAATAGTGTTAACTTAGGACTAAAATGCTTATTTCACTGTTTCCGTAAAAATAATATGAATGGAATCTTCCGTCGGACCTTCTACGATGCGACTATGTACACCATATAAGTTTTGAATAAATTCTGGTGTCAACAACTCTTTCGGTGTTCCAGTGCCGACCACTCTTCCTTTTTCTAGCGCTACTAGACGATGACAGAATTGGGATGCCAAGTTTAAATCATGAACAGCCATCAACACGGTTACACCCGCATCACGGACGATTTCCAACATTTCCAATTGGTACTTAATATCTAAATGATTCGTCGGTTCGTCTAAGACTAAGCAAGGACTTTCTTGAGTTAAGGCTCGTGCTAAGATAACGCGTTGTTGTTCTCCACCTGAAAGGCTCAAGAAATTCCGTGTTTCCATATGGTCCATCCCCACCTGTGCTAACGCCCGTCTAGCTATAGTATAGTCCTCTGGAGAATCCCCTTCAAGCAATTTTTTATGTGGCATACGTCCCATAAGTACAATATCCATCACGGAAAAGTCAAATTGGTATTGATTATGTTGCGCCACTACCGCCATTTGTAAAGCACTTTCACGGAAGGAAAGTTCATCTAAGGCACGACCATTCAGCATAATTTTGCCAGCATGTGGATGTAATGTACGATAAATGCACTTCAACAATGTACTTTTACCACTACCATTGGGACCAATGAGGCCCACAATTTCACGATCTTGCACTGCTAAATCTATACCTTGTAAGATCTGCGTTTGTCCGATGCCAAAGGCAACTTGTTCTACTTGTAAATTCATCAATTACCTCCAAACGCATAGGTTTGCTTAATCATTAAATATACAAAGGCTGGCGCACCAATCACAGAAATTAAGATACCAATTGGTAATTCCGTGTGAGGAATGAGCGTTCTACTCAGCGTATCTGCCACCACTAGTAATACGGCGCCTCCTAACGCAGAAATCGGAATTAATCCTTTATGATTCGTCCCCAACGCTTGACGTACAATGTGTGGGATTAATAAGCCCACAAAACCAATAATCCCTGCTGCATACACTGCAAAACCAATCATAATGGAGCTCACTACAAGATATAATTGGCGATATCTATGAAGGTCTACACCGAGAGTAATTGCCACTTCATCACCTAGTAACATCAAGTTTAAAATACGAGTTTGTAACCAAAAGAATACGATAGGTACTACAATAACAACCGCCATAATCATAATCAAATCCCAGTTTGCACCGGCAAGGCTACCCATCATCCAGAAAGCTACATTTTGAATGCCTTCTTTATCTTTGGCAAAGTACACAATGATACTTGTGAAAGCACTACAAACAGCACTCAATGCCATACCAGCCAATAATAATTTGATAGCATTTGCACGGCCACCTAGATTCGCAATGGTTAATACGCCAAAGGAAATCACCATAGCCCCAATGAACGCCATAATTCCCACATATTCTTCTCCAAAGGCAATGCCTACCCCCATTAAAATGGCCACCGTAGCACCTGTAGATGCACCTGATGAAATCCCTAGAATATACGGATCTGCCAATGGATTTTTAACAATGGCTTGCATGATAACACCACTCACCGCTAGTCCCGCACCTACTAAAGCTGCTAAGATAACCCGTGGCATCCGCAACATCCATACAATATCATTCAAAGCCCCTTGCCGTGGATCATCAATGGTAATGGTATCTACAAATTTTGATGCCACTACTTGCCACAATGTGTGCGCTGGAATATGGACGGTTCCTAAAAATAAAGACCATGCCACACCCGCAATCAATAGGG
>CAUUJQ010000142.1:0-3767 GCA_963545445.1 uncultured Veillonella sp.
TATACTATGAAAGGTCTTATTGACTTAAGTCTAGTAAACGGAATCTGGACATTAAAACTGTCTATGATTCAAACAGTGGCCTTAGCTATTGTCACATTATATTTAGGGGAGTTTATCAAAAAACACTCTTCCTTCCTACAACGTGTGAGCATGCCTGCTCCAGCCGTAGGTGGTTTACCATTTGCATTCTTATGTGCTTTCTTATCCTATTATAAAATAGTAAACATTACCTTCGATGGTGCCTTGCAATCATTCTTAATGCTAGCATTCTTTACAACAATTGGTTTGATGGCCAGCCTTAACGTCCTAAAAAAAGGTGGCGTTGCGATTATCTTCTTCTGGATTGTATGTACAATTTGGATTGTTTTCCAAAATGGAGCTGGTATCATCATTGCGAAAGCAATGGGCATTGAACCAATCTTCGGTATCATGGCTGGTTCCGTTTCCATGATGGGTGGTCTTGGTACTGCTGGTGCCTTCGGTCCTCACTTCGAAGAATTAACTGGTGTTCCAGGTGTGGCTTCCGCCGCTATCGCAGCCGCTACATTCGGTATGGTTGCCGGTACCTTATTGGGGGCTCCTGTAGGTGATCGAATCATCAAAATGCACAACGTACCTACCCCAGCAGATCATCCAGAACTATTAGAAGCTGACGGTATCGATATTAACGAAGCCGACTCTGAAAGTAAATTATTCGACTTACAATCTTTAATGCATGTCATTGCCTTTGTTGGTATCTCCTTAGGTCTTGGTACCTTAGTAAGTGCTGCTTTATCTTCTGTATTTGGTCCACTTCCTGCGTATATTGGCGCTATGATCGTAGGTGCTTGCATCCGTAACTATGCCGACTTCACTGGTCATATTAGTATCAACAGTGCAGCCCTAGATGCAGTATCCAATGTAGCCTTGAGTATCTTCGTTACTATGGCCATCAACAGCTTGAAATTGGCACAATTAGTTGACCTTGCATTACCATTGATGGCTATCTTAGCGGCTCAAATGGTATTGATCACAATCTTCGCATACTTAATCTACTGGTTGTTCAAACGCAACTACGATTCCGTTATGTTAGGTGCTGGTGCAATTGGCTTCGGCTTAGGCGCTACACCAAATGCATTAGTAAACATGTTGTCCTTGGCTTCTAAATACGGCCCATCTCCAAAAGCATGGCTTGTTGTATCCTTAGTAGGCGCCTTCCTCATCGACTTTACAAATGCATTCTTAATTACATTTATGGCAAAATTGATCTAATCAGTTTGGTCATATACACTACCCTAAACGAAAAAGGATTCTACCACATCTGTGGCGGAATCCTTTTTCTATATTCTTACTTACCTTATTGATCCAGTTCATACCATGCATTACCAATGAGAGCAAACTCCTCTAGGGTAAATGTCTCCCCTCGGCGAGATCCATCAATATGGGCCTTCTCAAGTATAGCTTCAATCTTATCTTTGCTCAATCCTGTAGTTTTCATAGTATTACTGAACGTTTTACGGCGTTGGGCAAAGCCGGCTTTCACAGCGCGGAAGAAATACGCCTCACTATGTACTTGTACAGGTGGTTCACTGCGCAATGGGCAGCAAATAACGGCACTAGTCACCTCAGGAGCTGGCAGAAATGCCTTCGGTGGCACGTCCATCACAATGTATGGATCCGTATAATACTGTACTGCTACGGATAAGGCCCCATACATTTTTGTACCTGGTTTTGCAATCATCCGCTCTGCCACTTCTTTTTGCACCATCACGACCAATCTTTCGATAGGTAGTTTAGATTCTAGCAAGGACATAATGATAGGCGTCGTAATATAATAGGGTAAATTCGCTACCACTTTGAATGGCTTGTGGTCCATGAGCTCTGGAATGTTGACTTTCAAAACGTCACCATGAATAATGCGCACATTGTCATAGGCCTCTAAGGTCGTGTCTAGGATCTCTAATAAACGGCGATCTAGCTCCACAGAGGTCACATTGGCACCACTTTGTGCCAACCCTTGTGTCAATGTACCAATGCCCGGCCCTACCTCAAGAACGGTATCGCCTGGTTTTAGGTCTGCTGCTCGTACAATCTTATCCACCACGGTACGTTTAATCAAAAAATTTTGACCCAGCTTTTTACTCATTTGAATGCCAAATCGTTTACATATATAATGTACCACTTCTGGGCTTGCAATTACTGATTCTATCATGAACTCTCCTATGTCTATATTACATCTTCTGAAAGGGCTTCGAAAAAGACGTCTCGACTAATTCCGTAATGATTTAAGCGATATAAAAATTGCTTTCCATTTCCATAGCCTATGCCTAGCTTGGCCCCTATACGGGCTCTCATAGCTGCGCTATGAGGGCTCCCACTGAGGTCATGTTGGACTAGATCTTGCATGGAAAATACTTCCGATGATTCCATAGATTCTATGTGTAACACCTCTAAAGCTTTTCGAATGGATTCAGGGCTCGCTTGTTCAATCCCAATATCGTCGTTAGCATAGGCCTCTTCTCGTGGTACGAACGCATGTTGCGCCAATGGAAATCGCTTCGTCAAAAATCGACGGATTCGTTCCCCTGCATAATCAGGGTCTGTTAAAATAATAATCCCTCGCTTTTCATAAGCGTCCTTAATGCGACTCAACACAGGCTTGCGCAAGTTAAACCCTTCCGTAGCAATACACTCCACATCTAAGGCTTGTTGCACCCGTTGAATATCTGATTTTCCTTCCACTACCAAGACTTGTTTTAGCATAAGACCAAGCTCCTTCACAATATCGTATTCTATTATTATATCACAGAAGTTTGGACTATAACATACAAATAAAAAGACCGTAACCACTTCCTTACGACTGCTTATATATCAGTGTCACAAAGAATGTGATTACGGTCATTTCTGTATGTCATGCTGAGCATTTATGACAAGACGTACACCTCTACAGTGCGTCGTCCAAATTGTATAGCTGAACTATAATCTTCCAATACCACATCAATACGATTTCCAATAATATCTCCGCCTGTATCAGCTGCAATGGCTTCCCCATAACCAGGTATATATAATCGCGATCCCAAAGGAATCACATTAGGGTCCACCGCTACAATACCATGATGTGCTTGTACACCAGTTGCTGTAATGCCATCGCCACCCCCATCAGTAGGCAAGTACGCCGTTGCTTCCATGGTGATCATTTGCTTTACTTGACCGTGGGCCGGCACTGAACCAGTATCAAGGGTACCAGTACGGATTATTTTAGGTGTCATAGGAGACATATGTTTTCGTGAAAGTTCATGTGTTTCTACAACCTTACCAGATGCGTATACAACTTCTTCCTCCACTTCATCAAGGCCCTCTGTCCCCTCTTGTACAACTTCCTCAATGCCCTTTGGCAATGTATCCACTCGTTCATATTGAATAGCCACTGGAATCTGTACTGTTTTACTCTCTATCTTCTTAGTTTTAAAACCGCCGTTCCATACAAATCCTGAAACTGTAACGAAGACTACTAGTAAACCTGTTAGCATTATCAAAAATGTACGCTTTTGCTGTATCAAATCTCTGTTTGTCATCTATTACCTCCATGGGTTGCATTCTACCACAGGTGGAAATATTTCGTCAAACATACGCTCCTAGATACGATGATATCAAGGTTTAAAGACTTTCCTTATAGCCTTTTTTCTTCTAATTCACTAGTTCCAGTCCACTGTGTGCGTACATTTTAATTTGATTAAAAGTATTGCTTATTATGTTCAAGGATTCTCATTTACCTATATAAGTACGTA
>CAUUJQ010000143.1:0-3755 GCA_963545445.1 uncultured Veillonella sp.
CCATATTGGCCTCTAAGACATGGTTTGATCTTGGAGATGCCACTGGCAATTCATGGATATCTAAGCCCACACCATGCCCTGTGCCATGACCAAAATTAGCTCCATAGCCTTGTTCTCTAATATAATCTCTGCAAACTGCATCGACTTCAGCACCGGTGACGCCTTCTTTAATGCAAGCAACACCACGAGTTTGTGCTTCTAACACGATAGAGTATAATTTCTTTTGTTCTTTGCTAGCTTTTCCTAATACGATGGTTCGTGTCATATCTGAATGATATCCTTCGTACATAGCACCGAAGTCAAAGGTCACAAAATCTCCTCGCTCCATCACTTTATCACTCGCCACCCCATGGGGCATACTAGACCGATAGCCAGAGGCAACGATAGTTGTGAAAGATGGCTCTCTAGATCCGCGTTTTAGCATCTCTGTTTCTAAGATAATGCGCGCTTCATTTTCTGTCATACCCACTTTCAGTTGTGGTAACATGGCGACAAATGAGTCATCAGCAATCTGAAACGCCCTACGTAAACACTGTAACTCATCGTCTCGTTTAACCATGCGCAATGTAGCAAAGTCAAAAGATAAAAATTCAGTTTCATCTAATGTATCACAAACTTGTTGAAATACATCGACACTCATATAATTTCCTTCAAAGCAACATGTAGGTAAGGAAACCTTTGTTTCCTCTAGGAGATGTTTAATTGTTTCGTATACATCACCTGTATATTGAATAACCTCATACCCTTCGCATTGTGATTTCGCCTGCTCTGTATAGCGACTATCCGTTATCATATAGGCATCCGTAGGTGTCACAAAGGCAACCCCTGTGGTTCCTGTAAAGCCAGCGAAATAATGTAAGTTAATAGGGCTAATAAGTATAGCTCCTCCATATGTTTCTTCTTTGAGGAATGCTTGTAAAGTGACTAATCCATTCATCGTCTCGCCTCCTTAAAAAGCATCAACTAATGATACCATAGAATGTATAGTTATGACAAATTGAATAGATTCGATTAAACAATTTCTTTTTCTTCTTCACTTAATTCTGTAAACATACCTGGCTCTTCAATAGAGTCTAACGTAATGGTATCAATGGAGATGCGTTGTAAATAGGTAACCGTTCCACCACAAGCACCAATCATGCGTTTCACTTGATGATATTTACCTTCGTAAATGGTTAATTCGCAGGAATGAATCAATTCACCATCTTCATTGGGAACTGCCTCATCTTCATGATGCACGAACTGCGCTGGCTTACACTCAGTGCCATCACCCAATACCATGCCTTCTTGCATACGGCGAATGCCTTCCTCGGACAAGGTGCCACTATATTCTACATAGTAAGTCTTTCCTATGTTCTTTTTACCGTGAATAATTTTGTGTGCCCAAGGGCCATCATTTGTCAACAATAATAAGCCTTCTGTATCTTTGTCCAATCGCCCTACAGGAAATACTTTTAATGTTTGAAACTCCAATGGTAACAATTCCATAATCGTAGGATCTTTGGAGTCCTCAACAGCTGTTACATATCCAGCTGGTTTATGGAATTTCACATAATATTCTAATTGGGATTGCACAATTTGTCCTTGCACAGACACAACATCTACATCGGGATTGATGTGCATATCTTTTTTCTTAATCACCGTATCATTGACGGATACTAGCCCTTGTTTAATTAAGTCATGAACTTCTTTTCTTGTACCAAATGCCTTATGGGCTAAAAATTTATCAATCCTCACCGTAACCACCTTCTCTCACATGAGTATGAGATGTATCATTTAATATGGAAATGCGATTGTATGGAGACTGGTGTCCCCAAAAATCTACCACGCTAACAGCTGTGTTGCCTTGGGCCAATCGCCATAAACAATTTAGAGGGATTCCCGTCAATGCACATAACAAGGTGCGAATGGTTCCACCATGACATACAACGACTAATCGTTGCCCCTCTTCCATCTTATCAAGTTCTTCTAATAAACGTTTGTAGGCACGTTCTTGCACCATTTCTACAGTTTCTCCATTAGGGATTGGTTTTCCCGATGGATCTTCATAGATGGCCTCAATTTGGCCTGGCCACTGCTCATTAATCTCCGAGTATGTTAAACTTTCCCAATCACCGAAGTTAATTTCACGCAATGCTTCTGTGAAAGTAGTAGGAATGTATCGTCCCTTTAAGATCTCTTCTCCTGTCACTCTGGCGCGCACCAAGTCTGATACGATGGCTCTATCAAAATGCACATCTCGTAGGGCCTCTCCTACATCAGCTGCTTGGGCTAACCCCGTTTCATTTAAAGGTATATCGCTAAATCCTTGGTGTTTACCCAAGTGATTCCAGTCGGTTTCACCGTGGCGAACAAAATAAATTTGAATCATTCTATCTCCTATTCTGTTGAATATACGTACGTAATGTGTTTATAAGGATTTCGTTTTTATCTCTATCCTTCACAGCAACTCGGAACCAGTTAGGACCAAGGCCTGTGTAGTGAGAACAATCTCGAATCAAAATGGATTGTTCATATAAAAATTGTATCATATCCTCTAAAGAATACCTGTCATCTAAGTGTCCCAATATATAATTGACAGATGGTTTTACCACACGGATACCTTCTATCTGTAAAAGTTCCTTATAGAGCCATTCTTTTTCATCTTCTAATAAACGACGAGACACCTCTATATAAGCGGTATCTTGTAGTGCTTGTTCACTGTATACCTGCGCCAAGTGATTGACAGACCAAGCTGGAATGTATCCTTTTATAGTTTCTATGACCTTAGGACTTGCCATCATGGCACCAATGCGTAAGCCTGGAACAGCATAAAACTTAGTTAAGGAATGGACAATAATCACATTATCATAGTCTTTCACATAGTTTCGCATAGAATAGGTAGAACCTAAAAAGTCGATGAACGATTCATCAAAAACAAGATAATGTCCATTCTCTTGGCATATATCAAAGATCTCTGGTCCTCGATCTGCCCATAACGTACCACATGGATTATTAGGATTGCCAATGAAAACTAATTTATGCTTACTTTGATGTAAATCCTGTAGCATGTGGTCTACATCGTAGGAAAATCTAAATAAATCCGCATCAAAGTACAATTTGTATTCTGTAATAGGTAATCCACAAGATTTAGCGCCATGACTGTATTCGGAAAATCCCGGTGCTGGCACGTAGACTCCTGTTATCTCAGGTAATCGACAAATGGCATAAATTAATTCGGCCGCCCCATTCCCAAAGGCAATGCATTCCTTAGGTATATCCCACAGTTCAGAAGTGATGGAAAAAAGATGTGTCATATCTGGATCTGGATAATGAATGACATCTCGCAATGCCTCATTCACGGCATCCATCCCCTTAGTACTCATTCCTAATGGGTTAATATTGGCACTAAAATCTAGAATCTGATCTAAGGAAGTCTGTAATATTCGGCTCGCTTTATGCACATTGCCTCCATGTATATTCTTTGTTTTCACTATGGGTGCACTCCTTTATCGTTCCATGAAAGTAATTCCTTCATTCGTGGTTTCCACGATATCCATGAAGGTAAGATTTGGCAATTCTCGTTTAACTCGTTGCAAGCAGTGTACAATACTTGGTGAATCTGGAGGAAACAGCAAGCCTAGTACCGTCCCACTATGAGCGATAATAGTACCTATAGAGTTACACTCTACTCCAATTTGATGCAAATCATATAGATTCGTTTTATGCAAAATCCGTTGATTCCCAAAAGAACTAATGGTAGAGGCTTCACCGAT
>CAUUJQ010000144.1:0-3745 GCA_963545445.1 uncultured Veillonella sp.
GAACAAAGTATTGAAGCCAGCTTGAGTACCTTTTCAGCTCACATGACACAGGTCATTCGGATTCTAAAAAAGGTGGGACCTAATGATTTAGTACTCCTCGATGAGTTGGGGTCTGGTACAGATCCAGAAGAAGGTAGTGCCTTGGGGATTGCCATCATTGAATATTTCCGTAAAAAGGGAGCACTCATGATGGTGAGCACACACTACAATGAATTGAAAACCTATGCGTACCAAACGGAAGGTGTAGAAAATGGACATGTTGAGTTTGATGAAAGAACTTTACGACCAACATACCGTTTGCATATTGGTGTCGCAGGGAGTTCTCATGCCCTTAGTATTGCCGCACGGTTAGGATTGCCACAAGAAGTAGTTGACTTAGCCCGTAAACAGTGGGAACTCAATGGGCGCAGTGTGATGGAAGATATGCTTCGTGAGTTAAACCAAGAACTCAGAAAGACGCAAGAGCGTGAACGAGCTTTGAAAAAAGAACAAGAAGAAGTTCGCCGTATGCGTACTCAAGTAATGCGAGATAAAAAAGCATTACAGGATAAGAAAAAAGTCATCCTAGAAAAAGCTCGTGAAGAAGCACAAAATATGAAACGTTCTGTTCGTATTGAAAGTGAACAAATCATCAAAGAGTTGAAAGGGTCTTTCACAGAGACGGACAAACAAAAACGACAAGATGCCATTTCGAAAGCTAGAAAAGGAGTTTCCAATGTGGCGGTTCCTACTGGTGTTATCGAAAAACGAGAACGGTTAGACGTGTCGAAGGTAAAAACTGGCGATGTAGTATTCCTCGATAATTTACAGTCCTTAGGGACAATATTGTCTATCCAAGGAAAACGGATTCAAGTGGATATGAATGGCTTGACAGTGACCGTGAAAGAAAAAGATCTGTTGGCAGCCACACGAGAGGAAGCGAGTGCCTTGCTGCGCAAAGAAAATCCTACGCCTATGTCGAACCGACAACGGAAGCGTTCTGGCATGGCTGTGATTCGACAACAACAAGCGTCGACAGAGCTAAATATTATCGGCAGAACTGTGGATGAAGCTGTTGTAGAAGTGGGACGATTTATCGACCAAGCTATGTTAGCTGGACTAAATTCGGTGCGCATTGTCCATGGCGCGCTGGTGTGCATGACTATCTGCGCACTTTGCCGGGAATTAAAAGTTATGATCTAGCTAGTTTAGATGAGGGTGGTGCTGGCGCTACCACAGTCATCCTATAGGACCGGTGAGTGCAATTCGATTTGTACAAACATCAGCAAATAGAGTATAATTAAGGGTGTTCTATAGGAAATAATGAGCTTTAGAGAGGTGACATATGAGTCCTAGTTCATCAAGACCAATTCCTCCGCGGAGGGTTGTGAAAAAGAGACCGGTGAAGAAAAAATCATCATGGAAACGGTCTTTTTGGTTATTCTTCATCTTATTTATATTGATTGTGGCAGGAGCAGGTTGTGGCTTTTTAGGGGCTACCATGTCGTCCTTACCGGACGTGGGAAATGTAAAACCAGCAGCATCATCCCAAATTTATGATGCCAATGGCGATTTAATTACTACTGTTCATTCAGAGGAAAATCGATTGCCTGTGAAATTGGCGGACATTCCAAAGAATCTGCAAAATGCCTTTATTGCAACAGAAGATAACCGATTTTATAGTCATCATGGTATCGATCCGATTGGTATCTTGCGTGCTGTGTGGGTCAATATTGCTCATGACGGCGTAGCAGAGGGCGGTTCTACGATTACCCAACAATTGGCGAGAAATGCCTTTTTAACACAAGATCGTACGTTTAAACGTAAGATTATGGAAGCCTTGTTGGCATTGCGCATTGAACAGCATTATACAAAACAAGAAATTTTGGAAATGTATATGAACCAAATCTATTTTGGTCAAGGCGCGTATGGTGTGCAAACGGCCTCTCACGTGTATTTTGGCAAAGATGTACAAGACTTGTCGTTAGCGCAAATGGCGATTTTAGCAGGTTTACCACAAAGTCCTAACTATTATTCTCCATTTAATAATCTGAAAGCCGCGAAGGCACGTCAAGCTGTCGTATTGGGGCAGATGGTAAAATATGATTACTTATCTCAAGCTGATGCAGAGGAAGCGAAAGAAGCAGATATCCATTTGTTAGACAAGCCACAGTCATCTAATGGCTATGGTAGCATGGGATACTTCATTAACTATGTCATCAATGAAGTATCAGAACGCTATGGAGATAATGCAGTCTACAAAGAAGGTATGAAAATCTATACCACCATCGACATGAAAGCCCAACGGGCAGCAGAAAAAGCGATGGAAAACTTACCGGATTACTATACCGATGAAAATGGCTTACGTCAGCCTCAAGGGGCATTGATTTCGATCAATCCTCACAATGGTCATATCGTAGCCATGGTAGGTGGTCGTGGTACAGATTCCTTTAACCGTGCCACTATGGCGGTACGCCAACCGGGCTCGTCCTTTAAACCTTTTGTCTACTTGGCAGCCTTAAAACATGGTGATAACCCAGGTACTGTCTATGTGGATAAACCGTCGGAGTTCCATGGTTGGAAACCACAAAACTATTCCCGCAAACACTCTGGCGCTATGACAATGCGTAATGCTGTGGCTCATTCGAATAACGTAGTAGCAGTATTGGCAGCTGATAAAGTGGGGATGCCTAATGTGCTAGACTTAGCAGAAAAAATGGGCATTACCACATTGGATAAACAAGGAGATGACAACTTAGCGGTAGCCTTAGGCGGTTTAACAAAAGGTGTTACACCTATTGACATGGCTGTGGCTTACGGGGTGCTTGCCAATAATGGTGTGAAAGTTAAACCTGTGGCAATTACAAAAATTGTAGATCGCAATAACAGCGTTGTAGAAGAATCATCTGTAGAAGAAACTCGTGTAGTAGAGCCAAAATATGCGTATATGATGACGAATATGTTGGAATCTGTTATTAAATATGGTACAGGTGGAAATGCGTACTTCGGTCGTCCGGCTGCAGGTAAAACAGGTACAACAGACGAAGAAAAAGATGCTTGGTTTGCAGGCTATACACCTGATTTGGTTACAGTAGTGTGGATGGGTGATGACAGTGGATCTGAAACATTGCACGGTACCACAGGTGGACAAACACCAGCTGTGATTTGGCGACAATATATGCAAGCAGCTTTGGCAGATACACCAGCCTCTAACTTCACTGTCCCAGATGGAGTAGGCCCAGAGGCGTATGCAGGCAATGCAAATCCAGCTACGGATAAGAAAAAAGATGACAAAGACAAAAAAGATAAAGATAAGAAAGATGGAGATTTAGATAGTGATGATGGTACAACATCAACCGATGAAAGTCCGTCTAAATCGCAAAATGATAAAGGGAAGGATCCCGTTATTGTTCCTAAATCCTCTAAAAGTTCACAATAATAGGAGATAGATATGATTAGTGCAGCAGAACAGTTTCGTCTCAGTTCCCATGGGGTAGCTGATCTTTTACCAGAAGATGAATTTAAAAAGAAATTAGAAAAATCCGTGGCTACCAATACGCCGTTGATTGTCAAATTAGGATTGGACCCAACGGCTCCAGATATTCATTTAGGTCATACTGTGGTATTGCGTAAATTAAAATTATTTCAAGACTTTGGACATAAAGTTATCATTCTAATCGGTGACTTTACAGCTCGTATCGGTGACCCAACTGGTAAAAGTGTGACACGTCCACCATTGACGGAAGAACAAGTGGTGGAAAATGCA
>CAUUJQ010000145.1:0-3731 GCA_963545445.1 uncultured Veillonella sp.
TGGGAATCCTAATTGTCGCATGGCATATTTCACAGGGATTGGATTTGTTGTAATAAACATAGCCTTTAAAATAGGAACTAATGAAAGTTCAATCTTGCGTGCTTCCTGTATTAGGCCACCTTTAAATAATTGAATCATTTCTTGCATTTCTTTGCCCACAATGTGTGCAGATACAGAAATAACGCCTTCTCCACCATTCTGAATCACATCTAATGTTAACGCATCATCACCAGAGTAGATCATAAAGTCACGATTCGGTATGAGTTGACGTAGTTTTTGGGTCACAGTGATGTCACCAGTTGCTTCTTTGATAGATGTAATATTGGGACAGTCTTGCACCAATCTAGCTACTGTTTGAGGCTCTAAACGACCACCCGTTCTACCTGGTACATTATATAGCATAACGGGTACATCTGTATTCTCAGCGATGGCTTTAAAATGTAAATAACAACCTTCTTGATTAGGCTTATTATAGTACGGAACTACGGTCATCACACCATGTACACCTGTATGAGAGGCAGCCCGTGTTAAGGCAATTGATTTTTTTGTAGAATTAGATCCTGTGTTGGCAATAATAGTCGCTTTATGACCATATTCTTTGGCAATTAAGGTAAACAATTCTAACTTATCTCGGTCCTCAATATTAGGACTTTCACCAGTAGTACCACAGACGATAAGTCCATCGGAACCATTTTCTAATAAATAGCCAGCCAATTGGACGGCTTCATTGAAGTTTACTTGACCATCGTCAGTAAAAGGAGTGATCATTGCTGTTAGAACATTTCCAAATGTTGTCATCGTAGCACCCCGCTAATAGTAATTAAAAAGTTTGGTGTTCCACTAAATATTCTGCGATTTGCAACGCATTTAAGGCAGCACCTTTACGAATTTGATCCCCTACAATCCAGAAATTCATACCATAATCGTTAAATAAATCTTTGCGGATACGGCCGATTTCGCAATCATTTTGATTGGATGTATAAAGAGGCATTGGGTATTGTTGTTCCCCTGGGTTATCGTTCACTTGTAGACCTGGGAAATTAGCACAAGCAGCTTTGAAAGCTTCCACAGATACAGGAGATTCTGTTTCTACTAAGACAGATTCAGAGTGAGAACGATAGACTGGTACACGCACTGTGGTAGGAACCACTGCGATGGAATCGTCATGGAAGATTTTTTGTGTTTCCAAGACCATTTTCATTTCTTCTTTGGAGTAATCATTCTCCAAGAACACATCAATTTGAGGAATCAAGTTGAAGGCGATTGGATAATGTTTGTCCATAGAACCTGTAGGTAATAGGCTAGCCGTCATCTCTTCCCCTGCTACGTGTTGAGCTACTTGTGCATCTAGCTCTTCAATACCTTCCTTACCAGCACCAGATACAGCTTGGTATGTGCTGACGATTACTCGTTTAATAGGAGAAATATCATGCAAAGGTTTTAAACCTAATGCCATGATGATAGTAGAGCAATTTGGGTTAGCAATGATACCTTTATGTGTATCAATATCTTCTGGATTTGCTTCTGGCACGACTAATGGCACTTCTGGATCCATGCGGAATGCACTGGAGTTATCGATGACGATAGCACCACGTTTAGCAGCTTCTGGAGCCAATGTTTTAGAAATAGAGCCACCAGCAAATAAAGCAATATCTACACCGTCAAAGGATTCAGGTGTTGCTTCTTCTACTGTATATTCAGTACCATTGACAATTAGCTTTTTACCGGCAGAACGTGCAGATGCTAATAGTTTAATACTTTCATATGGGAACTGGCGCTCTTCTATTAATGTGATAAATTCTTGGCCTACTGCACCAGTAGCGCCTAATATAGCTAAATGAGGTTTTCTCATATATAACTCCTTACTGTCAAATTTAAGATATTATTATATGTATTATACTATGTCCCTATATTCTTAGCAAGAATTATATAGAATATAGAATCTTTATAGGTAATGTTCTAACCCGTATGTTAATCCTGGATAGTCTTTAATTTTCTTGCAAGCTAGGACTACACCAGGCATGAAGGATAAACGACTTAAGGAGTCATGGCGGATGATTAATGTTTCATCATAACCGCCAAAGATTACTTCTTGATGGGCTACATAGCCAGGTAAACGTACGCTGTGAATCGTTACATCATCTACCTTAGCGCCTCTGGCACCAGGTAAACTTTCACGAGTTAAGTCTTCGGATGCCGTCACATTGGCTTTTACCTTAGCATCATTGATTAGTTTAGCGGTTAATACAGAGGTTCCTGATGGAGCATCGTATTTATGGTTGTGATGTAATTCGATAATTTCCACATCTGGGAAATACGGCGCTAATTGGGCTGCTGTTTTCATCATCATCACAGCACCTAAGGAAAAATTAGGCGCTACTAGGCAATTGGCATTATGCTCTCTGCCAATTTGATCTAATGTCGTTCGTTGTTCTTCAGTAAGACCTGTTGTACCAATGACAACGTGAATGCCCTTTGACAACATCAATTTAGCATTGTCAAAAATGATGGCAGGTGTAGTAAAATCTACAATAACATCTGGACGGACTGCGTCGATAGCGCTAGTCAAATCGCTGTACATATAGATTTGTAAGGGACTAGTGCCGACCCATTCACATAGGTCTTTTCCACCATGATTGGGGTCTACACCGCCTACGAGTTGTAATTCTGTATCGTTATGGACAGCCTTTAGGACTTCACGGCCCATTTTACCGGCTGCACCGTTTACTAAAATTTTCATAATTCTCCTTATGATGATTCTTGTTGAAAGTATTGAATCATTTCTTTTGCCGTTTGTAATGCTGTTTCTGAGAAGGATTGTCCTGACATCATACGTGCAATTTGCCCAATATGTTCCTCTTCGGAAAGGACAGAAACTTTTGAAATAGTGCGGCCATCTTCTTCTTGTTTATGTAAGTGATAATGTTGTTTTGCCACACTTGCCGTTTGCGGTAAGTGGGTAATGCAAAATACTTGATTTTGGTCACTGAGGCGCAAAATTTGCTTTGCCACTTGTAAAGCAATGTCACCGCTGATGCCTACATCGATTTCGTCAAATACCAATGTTTTTTCAGTGGCTCTATGAAATACGCTTTTGAACGCCAATGCGATACGTGCTAATTCACCACCAGAGGCTACCTTGTGTAATGGCAGTAATGCCTCTCCCGTATTCGCTGAAAATAACAGTTCTATACGTGTGGCGCCTAATGGTGTCAATGTATCTGTTCCTTCAATGGCAAATTCCATGCGCGACTTCTCCATCCCTAATTTGGCAAGATTACTTTGTAAAGCGTCAGTAATTTCTTTGTGATGGCGTTGTCGAACCTCTTCCAATGCAGCCAATTGTTTACGTGCTGCCTCTTCTAGAGATTGCAGTTCTACCACTAAAGTAGATTCTTCACTTTCATCGGATTCGAGGACCTCTAACCGTTGTTGCGCTCTATCTTCGTAGGACAAAATATCCTCAATGGTTTCACCGTATTTACGTTTCAGATTATACAATAATGTATCTCGTTCCTGTAGATAATAGTACCGTTCTTCGTCATAGCTGATGGAATCTCGGTAGCGATCGAGGGCTTGGCCAGCTTCTTCTAGTTGGTAATAAGAAGATTGTAACAACTCCGCTATGCTTTCCATTTCTTTATCGTACTTCGTGAGATCTGCCACTTCGCTCATGACAGTATGTAAGCCATCGATAATGGGAGTGCGTCCATTGTAAATACCTTCATAGC
>CAUUJQ010000146.1:0-3627 GCA_963545445.1 uncultured Veillonella sp.
ACAGTGCCACCAATCAGTGTGCCGGTTCCTGTAATATATAGGTTATCTCCTTCGATGCGAACAGCGCCACCAGAGTCGCGAACTAATTGCACTACCGCTTCTAAACGGTCCGATTCTTTCAATCGAAGGCGAGCCCCATTGATGAAAGAAGATTCTCCGTTGATGGAGCAGGCTAGACTAGATAAAATGGGTAACAAGTCTGGCATTTGCTCTAAATTTACATGGATTGGCGTATGGGCTTTACCCGTAACTGTTACAGTGGAGCCATTCCATGTACAAGTGACACCAGCACTGTCCAAAATGGAAAGGATTCGTTTATCGGCTTGTACAGAATCCGGGCGCAATCCTGTAACAGAGATAGATTGCCCCGTCATAGCGGACGCCACTAACCAAATGGCGCCATTAGACCAATCTCCTTCTATGGGGTAATGCTCATTGCCGTGGAACTGTTGGTTCTCTTCGATCGTGAAACTTGGATACCCTTCGTCGGTGGTGTTTTCTCTTACCTGCACACCAAAATCTTTCATCGTTTCTATGGTCAATGTCACATAGTCTTTCGATTGCAAGGCACTCGTGCAATTCACCGTTGTATGGCCTAATTGCGGTGCGGACAAAAGAAGACCGGAGAAGAATTGAGAGCTTACCGTTCCCGTCATGGAGAAGGTGCCACCCTGTAATCGTCCAGTCATGGTGAAAGGTGGTGCGTCTTGTGAAAAGGCTACTCCATGGTTTTTCATTTCGATCAGTAATGGTTCTAGGGGCCGTTCTGGTAAACGCCCTTTGGCATCGACTTTCACAGTGCCGCAAATAGAAGCGGACACAGGTAAGAGTAATCGCAAAGTTGTACCGGATTCGTGGGGCAATACTTGTCCCGTAGTAGGAACAGGGCCCGGAGTGATATGAGCTACGCCATTTTCATAGGTAATCGTGGCACCGAGGGTTCGTAGAGAATCCATAGTAGCGTCAATGTCCTTAGAAGAATGGGAAATTAAAATAGTGCTAGGACTCGTGGCAAGGGCCGCTGCGATGAGTGCCCGATGGGCGTGAGCCTTAGCCGGTATAGATGGAATCGTGCCAGACAAGGGCACGTTAAAAACATGTTGCATAGGAATCCTTTCTACATAAGACAGTAGGTAGCGAGTTCTTGGAATGTCACTTGTTTTAGTACTGATGTGCCATACCCCGTAGGAACCACGATGGTAATGGAAGAGCCAGAGGCTTTTTTGTCATGACTGGCTTCTTCTAAGATTACATCCCTTGAAATCGTCGTTGTGGTAGGCAATTCATGGGCTACTAGTAAGTGTTCAATACTAGGAACAATAGCAGGATCTAGCTCTTCGTGGGCTACAGCGCCTCTTGCCATGATAAGTAATCCTAAAGCAACAGCATTACCGTGAGGGATGGTGAAAGCACTACCATGTTCAATGCCATGTCCAAAGGTATGACCCAGGTTCAAGGTGGCACGAAGACCGCTTTCTTTTTCATCGACTTCGACCACATGGGCTTTGATACGCACGCATTGAGAGATGATGGAATCTACATCCTCTGGATATTGTAAGAGTGGTCGATTTCGGAGTTGATCTAACAATTCGGGATGTCCTAAGAAACCGTATTTAATGATTTCCCCACATCCGTTGATCCACTCTTCTTTAGGTAAAGTGGAAAGTGTTTCTGCATCGCAGAGAACAAGGATAGGCTGTTTGAAAGCCCCCCACAAATTTTTACCGCATTCTAGATTGACAGCTGTTTTACCGCCCACAGAGGAATCGACAGCAGCTAACAGAGAGGTAGGTACTTGTACATAATCGATACCACGTAGGTAGGTGGCAGCAGCGAACCCTGCTAGGTCTCCTACAACACCACCACCTAAGGCGATAATTAAGTCTTTACGAGTTAATTTTGCATGGCCCAATGTTTCTACAAGGTCCATGAGACGATGGCCGTTCTTTTCACTTTCACCATGGGGGAATATGTAGGTATGAACGGTGTAACCTGCCTGCTCTAGGGAATCTGAAACAGTGGATGCATAAAGGGGGCCCACATTGTCGTCGGTGACAATCATGACGGAACAAGCAGGTTTGAGCACTTGCAAATACTCGGCGATGCGAGGCAAGCTATGTCTCTCGATAATCACATCGTAGGATGTGGAAGCCTGAATATGAATTGTATCCATAGGTATGACCTAGTTCTGACTTAATACATCACGAAGTGTGAACACTTGGTTAGCCAATGTTTCGAATTGGTCGGGACGTAAGGATTGAGGACCGTCACACAGTGCTTTTTCAGGATTGTTATGCACTTCGATCATCAATCCATCAGCGCCACCACCAACGGAGGCTAAAGATAAAGAGGGAACGACACGGCTCATGCCCGCTGCATGACTTGGATCCATGATGATTGGCAAGTGAGATAACTCATGCATCATGGGAATCGCTGTAACATCTAATGTGTTGCGAGTACGTGTTTCAAATGTACGGATACCTCGTTCGCAAAGGACGATTTGCTCGTTTCCTTCGCTCATGATGTATTCCGCTGCCATTAACCATTCTTCGTAGGTAGCGCATAGACCGCGTTTTAATAAAATTGGTTTGCGCAATTTGCCAACTTCTTTTAAAAGAGTGAAGTTTTGCATATTACGGGCGCCGATTTGTAGCATATCTACATTGTCGAAGTATTCCAATTGAGATGGGTCCATGACTTCGGATACGATAGGTAGACCAGTTTCTTTTTTAGCTGCTTCTAATAGTGCTAAACCGCTTGGCCCCATACCTTGGAAAGAGTATGGAGAAGTACGAGGTTTGAAAGCGCCACCACGTAGAATCTTGGCACCTGCAGCTTTGACGGCTTTAGCTACCTCGATGACTTGTTCAGGTGTTTCTACAGAACAAGGACCAGCGATGATCGCGAAGTGACCGCCACCGATTTTAGCATCGCCTACAGTGACTACTGTATCTTGTGGGTGGAATTTGCGGTTTGCTTTTTTGAAAGGCTCCTGAATACGCATTACTTTTTCTACGTAGGGAAGGGATTCAATAGTGCGTAAGTCCACACGAGACGTATCGCCGATTAAACCGATAATATCTTGTTGTTCTCCATGGACTGGATGTAATGTAACGCCAGTAGCTTCTAATAGTTGACGTAGTTCTGCAATTTGTGTTTCTGTTGCTGTAGTGTGTAATCGAATAATCATAATGGCCTCCTAAAGTAAAACTTGCATATATAGGTAATCGTGAGTGGGGTGTAGGAAGATATACAAAAAGGGCTACCCGCCTATACCTTAGTACGGGTAGCCCTTACCACTATTTAAAGCCACTCAGTGATGATACCTAAATTAGTGTAGCTCAAATAGTCCTTTACCCGCAGTTTGGATAAAGAACCAATAAAATGTGTTTGCATTTGTTGTCGCTAAATTAAGTTGGTTCATCATTGTAGTGACTCCTTTCTTTCAATAATTGGGTTTAGTATACTCCTTTTGTATGAGTTTGGCAAGAGAAATTTTCAAATTGGGCTCAAAATTGGGCTCAAATGCAAAAAAGTGGATTCTCAACAACGGTGAGAATCCAGTCATATCAATGGTGCGCCTAGCAGGAATCGAACCTGCGCACCCGGTTCCGGAGACCGGCGCTC
>CAUUJQ010000147.1:0-3534 GCA_963545445.1 uncultured Veillonella sp.
TATAACGAAGTAATTTCGTACCTCTGTCCTTTGCTTTTTTCAAGTTAAACAATTCTGGATGTTCATCAATGAAATGTACATTGTAATCGCCAGATTGGAATACTTCATGTTCTAACACATTCACCAAGAAATGAACATTCGTTTTCACGCCACGAATCCGGAACTCACGCAAGCAACGCAACATTTTGCGAATCGTTTCTTCCGTAGTGAGCGCCCAAGAAGTGGCTTTCACCAGCAAGGAATCATAGTATGGTGTAATGACAGCGCCTGTGAAAGCATTCCCGCCGTCCAAACGAATACCGAAACCACCAGAACTACGGTAGGTAATCAATTTACCAGTGTCTGGCATAAAGTTATTGTTTGGATCTTCTGTAGTAATACGACATTGAATCGCCACACCTTCACAACGGATATTTTCTTGTGCAGGAATTGCCACCGCTTCACTGTGTAAATCGTGACCTTCAGCGATGCGAATTTGCGTATGTACAATGTCGATGCCAGTGATCATTTCTGTCACCGTATGTTCTACTTGGATACGAGGGTTAACTTCGATGAAATAGAAGTTGCCATCAGCCGTTACCAAAAATTCTACCGTACCAGCGCTGACATAGTTCACATGTTTCATGATTTTAACAGCGGCTGCACAAATGCGGTCACGCAAATCACGAGATAAAGCAAAGGCTGGCGCCACTTCTACTACCTTTTGATGACGACGTTGGATAGAGCAATCCCGTTCATGTAAATGGACGATATTGCCATGTTCGTCACCGATGATTTGGACTTCGATATGTTTTGGTTCTACAATCAATTTTTCCACATACACATCGTCATCACCGAAAGCCATTTTCGCCTCGGATTTAGCACGATCATAAGCATCGCGAAGTTCCTCATATTTTGTCACTTCACGCATACCACGACCACCACCGCCATTCACGGCTTTAATCATCAACGGATAGCCATATTTCGCGGCAAACTCTTCTAATTCCTCAAAATCTTTCAACGGTCCATCACTACCAGGAATCATTGGAATATCTGCTTTTTTCGCTTGAATACGAGCATTTACTTTATCCCCGAACATCACTAAATGTTCCACTTTAGGACCGATGAAAGTAATACCTTCCTCTTCACAGCGCTTAGCAAAATGAGCATTTTCAGACAAGAAGCCATAGCCTGGATGGATGGCATCCACATCATGTTCCTTGGCAATGCGAATAATATCTTCAATATCTAAGTATGCATCAACCGGTTTTTTACCTTCCCCTACTAAATAGGATTCATCCGCTTGATTACGATGTAATGAAAGTGCATCTTCGTTGGAATAAATAGCAACCGTACGAATCCCCATTTCATTACACGCACGAAGTACGCGAATAGCGATTTCACCACGATTGGCTACTAATAACGAGCGTATTTGTTTCATACTAAACCCTCCTCAACTTTTGCCTATTACAAAACAACTACCACTAGGAATAGACATTTGTATACCCATTATACTCCGATTTGTTGAATTTATCTAGCCATAAACATCGGTTATACAAAATACAATGCTTCGTTATGGGCATCAACCTAAGAGATAGGACATTACTTCTCGCGTGAAATCTTTATCTTTGCATCCACGAGCATGCTCTCCCACTGAGGAAACCGTCCCTTTCGCCTTGTAATGTATGTTCAATACAGCACTTTGATGACCTCTGGTGAAAGTAGTCCGCAAATTAAACTGCAAGTCTTCTATCCCCGTAATCCTTATGTGGGCTGACTCTAATTTCTTCTGTAATCGTTGCATATATTCTTTCAAGAAATATTCGTATTCTGGAGGGTAGGCAAAGGTATCTACCACACTATGGACCACTGCATTAGGTACAACAGAATCTAACTCGCTGTTACCCTTAGATCCATCTACTGTAAATGAGTTCTGTACTAGGGGCTGAGCTTGTGGCACTGTGGACTTGCCTGCAATCGTTGTAATCCGCTGAAACACTTCCTCTGGAATAGACGCATCAATTTTTTTGAAATTAGAAATCTTATCTTTTCCCGTGTAATATACCGTCACACGACCTTCCACATCGCCTACTTGTAAGGTCACAATGGCATGGTACGCGTGGTCTGCCACATCGGTTACAATGCAAGGAATCTCTCCCAAAGCACGCAACATATGAAGAACAATCTGTTGCGCTGCGACACTCATACTATTCCAATCGCAAATCACTAGTTTCTTTAGTTCTGCCTCTGAAAGTACTGTTGTTCGCGGGGCACTGAAAGGACTTATATCTACGCTATTAATTGTATCCTGTGTTGTTTGTATGTCGGTAACATTAGCAGTTGCTTTAGCTGTACTACTAGTTGTGGCCCCCGCTACCATTGTCTTAGCAGATACAGCCATTCCCGTACTACCGGTTGTATTCGGCACTACCATTGTGCTAGTAGGCTTATTGGTATCTATGCCAGCACTTATATTCACTGTACTACCATTCTGTGTATAGGCCCGTATGCCACTATCCATAGCAAGATTCTTAGGCATATCGACTAAATACAACTGATTGGAACTTCGAGTAACACCTGTGTAAAACCACTGGAAGGTTTCCCGATTTTTAAACCCACGCTTTAAATTACAATCTAAAAATACCGTATCCCATTCACTCCCTTGGGATTTATGGCAAGTAATGGCATAGCCGTATTTTACTTGTAAGGCATTGATGTATATATCTTTTAAGAGTAACTCTGTTATTTTTTCGTGCCTTTTTTTCTTGCTCTCTTTAGCTGCCTCTGCAATCTCTTTACTGTGACGTATCATAAAGTCTTTGTATAGAGCTTTTCGTTCAATTTTCGTTAACGCTCTTTCTTTGGAAAGTAATAATGTTTCCAACAGTAATACCCTATGTTTACTCCCCTCGAATTCAATGACCACATCTCTAAAGAGCAACTCAACCTCTTCTTCTCCCATTTTAACCTTACGAACAATGCGAGTTCCCGTTTGTACTACACGCACAAAGTCTCCATTTAGCAAATACTCATCACCGACACAGGTATTCATTACAATCATTAACCGATCTCCAGCTGTAATTTCTTCATGTTGCGGAAATAATTGCTCCCGAATTAAACGATTATATATATCTACAGTTGCATTCGAATACGCAATTGCTATAACATGGTCTAGCCCTTTTTTATTCACAGTCTCCATATAGTCAGAAATGAATTGAGCATGTGGTATCTTTATAACATCCTTAGGGTGCTCCTCTATGAGAAGTTCATTAAAGCGTTGTTGCGTTAATCTTTCCCGTAAATACGTAGCGACCTTTAAGACACCACTATCTTCTTTTTGCCGAACCACAGACTGTAACATATACATCTGAATCGAATCTACACTTTCTAAATAGGGGCATTCTTTATAAATGTCTTCTACAGTAAGAGCCGGAGAATGATTCATCCCCACTGGGGGCAATTGGTACATATCTCCAATAAAAATGACTTTTCGTTTATTCTTTTTGTAATCAGGATTTATATACGATAATAAATCATGAAATAATTTTCCGGAAC
>CAUUJQ010000148.1:0-3508 GCA_963545445.1 uncultured Veillonella sp.
AAATTACTGAAAGAACACATTCGCAATTACGGGTTTGAAGTGATGGAGTGGAAAAAGAAATAACTTTTTGTAATAGAATATAAGCGATAGAACAGAGATATGCCATTGTAGGTGTATCTCTGTTTTTCATGCTAGCCAGTATTGTTGTATAGGATGGGTAGTCACTTTGTTGAATGATGGTAGATGCTAGAGGAGTAAAAGAGGGGTAGACGACGAAAGAGGGGTGACTTCGGAGGTAGTGTGTAGAGAGATTTAGAGATAGAGAGAGGTGCATATATTAGAATACAGCTTTCATATTAAGAATAAATATAAATCATGAAGAAAATAACTAGTAGTAATAAATTGGCGGTCTATTATGAGATACATGCTAACTATGCTAATAATAAAATTACAAAATGCAATATTGGCATCTTATGATAACTGAATTTTATGTCAACGTGAAATGTTGTTATAGTCTATAAATATCGTTCTATTCTTTCACAAAACAGTTTATAATCAAGGTATAACTTTATATTCGCCTTACTGGTGCCGCAAGGCTTAATAGGGAAGCTTGGTGAAAAGCCAACACGGTCCCGCCGCTGTAAAGGGGAGCAAAACTTCATGTAACGTCACTGGGAAACTGGGAAGGCGAAGTGTAGCGAAGATCCTGAGTCAGAAGAACTGCCGTAAGAAGCATGTCGTTAGATCCGCGAGAGACGGGTAGAGATGGTTTTGCGCTAGTGCATACGCTAAATCATAACCTATCGTTTTCAATCGAAAACGGTTTTTCTTTTATGAAGGATAGTACTATCTTTCAGTAAAAGACTAGGTAGGGTGATGAGTTATAGGGCTGGGTAGGGTATACCCATTTTCTAAGGTTTATTTTACTTTTATTAGAGCTGCAACGATTACATAAGCTATTAGAATCTCTGTGATGAAGCATATCTGCTTGGAAAGTATGGTTTGATAAGGGAACGTATGCCTGTGTGGTCAGAGAAAGGAAGCTAGACTATGGGACAAGACAAGCATCATGAACCACAAGTTCACGAAGAACAGTTTGAGCTACCAGATGTATCGTTTGATGAGTTTTCTATCCCTACCTACGAGGAGTGGAAAACGACGGTAGAAGGTATCTTAAAAGGAAAAGATTTCCAAAAAAGTATGTATACAAAAACATACGAAGATATTACTTTACAACCAATGTATTGGTTGAGCGACCAAGAAGGATTGACTCAAAATTTGACATATCCTGGTCGTGATAGCAATTTACGGGGGGCGAAAGCCAGTGGATATATCCATAAACCTTGGACAATTGCTCAACGTTGTGACGGAAAAACAATTGCTGACATGCATGACATGTTACAATTTGAATTACATAAAGGTAGCACAGCTATCAGTTTCACACTAGATAGTGCTACACGGAAAGGACAGGATGCTACGAAGGCTGATCCTAAGGACGTAGCTGATGTAGGGGTATCCTTGTCTACTGTAGAAGAAGTGGAAGCTTTGTTAAAAGGCATGGACTTATCTACAAAAGAATTAGATATTCGCACAGGCGCTAGTAGCGTATGCTGGGTAGCAGCTTTACATGCACTTTGCGAATCACAAGGGGTGGATGTGAAATCCTTGTCCGGTATGATTGGGGCAGATCCAATTGGTACATTGGCACAAGATGGACATTTAACACGCCCTATGGACGAATATTTCGATGATATGGCACATACCATTGCTTGGGCATCGGCACATGCGCCACAATTGCGCACAGTTCTTGTGGATACAGATGTATACCACAATGGTGGCGGTAATGACGTACAAGAATTAGGCTTTGCTATGTCTACTGCTGTCACATATTTACGTGCTATGGAACGCCGTGGCATTGATGTAAACACATTTGCGAAGCAAATTCGTTTCCATGTGAGCGTAGGCGCAAATTTCTTCATGGAAATTGCAAAATTACGTGCTATTAAAATGATTTGGGCTCAAATTATTGAACATTGCGGTGGCGATGAAGAAGCGAAGAAAATTAACTTGTTCGTAAGTACATCTCACTTCACGCAAACTGTATTTGACCCATATGTAAACTTATTACGTGCTGGTTCTCAATCCTTCTCCGCAGTAGTAGGCGGTATGGATGGTATGTTCGTGCGTCCTCTTGACGCTTGTATTCGTCCAAGTGATGAATTCTCTCGTCGTATTGCTCGTAATATTCAAATCATGGAGCAACAAGAGTTCAACTTCATTCAACCAGTGGACCCAGCCGGTGGTAGCTGGTACTTGGAACCATTAACACAAGAATTGACTGAAAAATCTTGGGCATTATTCCAAGAATTAGAAGGTAAAGGTGGCATTTTAGAAACATTAGTATCTGGTGAAACGCAAGAAGCTGTAGATGCTATTTTACAAAGTCGCTTTAAAAACTTGGCTACCCGTAAGGATCGTGCCGTTGGTAGTAACATGTATCCAAATATGACGGAAGAATTGTTAGAAGTACCAGCGGTAGACTTTGACGGCTTACGCCAAGCTCGTGTAGAGGCATTAGCTAATGTGGGCACTGCAGATGCAGCGGAATTAGCACTTAAAAAATTACAAGAATCCGATTTCAGCGAAGTAGGATCCTTAGTGCGCGTTGCCTATGACGCGTTGGTAGCAGGTGCAAGCTTTGGACAAATTTTTGAAGCCTTAGCAGATGGCAACGAAGGTATCACTGTGAAAGCGATTCTATCCCACCGTTGGACAGAACAATACGAAGAATTACGTATGCGCACTGAAACTTTCAAAGAAACACATAATGGGGACAATGTTAAAATCTTCTTGGCTAACATGGGACCTATTCCACAACATAAAGCGAGAGCCGATTTCGTTACTTCTTTCATGCAAGTCGCTGAATTTGATGTGCTTACTAATGATGGATTCCCAACTGTGGACGAAGCAGTTGCAGCGGCGTTGGCATCGAATGCAGACGTAACCATTGTATGTTCCACTGACGATACCTATCCAGAATTGGCACCAGCTGTGACAACAGCTATCAAAGCTGCGCGCCCAACTATGAAAGTATTCTTGGCAGGGGCTCCATCTGCAGAGTTGAAAGAACTTTGCGATGCAGCAGGCATGGATGATTATATTAGTGTACGCTCCAATTGCTATCAAACATTATTAGCAATGCAACGCGAGAAAGGAATGATGTAGATGATTCCGGATTTTAGAAATATTCCTTTTACAGCTGCTAGCCCGAAAGCATCCGATTTAGATGCATGGAAAGAGCAATTGCAAGCTGAAACTGGCAAATCTTATGATGACAACTTCATTCGTACTATGGAACAAATCGATGTGGGTCCTGTGTATGATTCCTCTATTTATGATCAATGTAACCATTTACAATACGTAGCGGGTATTCCTCCGTATCTTCGTGGACCATATGGTACGATGTATGTACAACGTCCTTGGACAGTACGTCAGTACGCTGGTTTCTCCACAGCGGAAGAATCCAATGCCTTTTACCGTCGTAACTTAGCGGCTGGTCAAAAAGGTT
>CAUUJQ010000149.1:0-3448 GCA_963545445.1 uncultured Veillonella sp.
AAACAAGCGCGTGGAAAAAAAGCAAATGATTCGATCTTTGCTACAAATTCACAAGCGCAAGCGGCAGCAAAACAATATGGAAAAGAAAATGTATTAATCGGCACGGTAGGTGCTATACTTGATGAACACGGTGATATCGTATTTTTGAAAGTAGTAGAAGAGGAGTTTCGTAATTTACCTCGTAATGAATACATTGCGTACGCACCGATTGAAGGGTTACCAGAGTTTATTGATGCTTGTAAAATGGAGTGTTTTGGCGCCTCTCGTCCCGATGCATATATTGAAGGGATAGCTACTACAGGTGGAACTGGTGGGATTCACCACATTGTACATAATTACAGTGAAATCGGCGATAAGGTGATTACTGCCGATTGGTATTGGGGTGCTTATAAACAAATTTGCGAAGATAATGGTAGAACATTGGTGACCTATCCATTATTTGACGATCACTATCATTTCAACTTTCCTGCATTACAAGCATTGGTCCTAGAATTGGCAGAAACGCAAGAAAATATTGTAATTCTCATCAATACACCGGGCAATAACCCGACAGGGTTCTCCCTCTGTGAAAGTGATTGGGAGAACGTGTTGAACTTCTCTAAAGAATTGGTGGCTAATGGAAAGAATAAAGTCATCATCGGTATCGATGTGGCATACATCGATTATTCTGGCCCTAGAGAAGAAGTTAGACGATTCTTTAAAAAGTTCGAAGGTTTGCCAAAAGAAATATTAGGCATCGCTTGTTATAGTGTGTCAAAAGGTTTTACACTGTATGGTCAACGGGTAGGTTGCATGCTTGGCATTACTTCAGATCCAGAGGTGGCACAGGAATTTTTCGACATCAACCAAATGACATCTCGTGGTACTTGGTCCAATATTAATCGACCAGCTATGCGTACAGTAGCTAATATTGTGCATGACCCTGAGAAAATGAAACGCTATGAAGAAGAGTATCATTTTTATTCTCAGCTAATTGAAGAACGAGCTGATATTTTAGAAAGTGAAGGCAAAGAAATTGGATTGCCTATGTTGCCATACATGGGTGGGTTCTTTGTGACCATTCCTAGCGATAAGCCTGCGATTGTGGTAGAAGAATTGAAAAAAGAGCATGTATACCTCATTCCAGTGTCGAAAGGGATTCGTGTGGCAGTGTGCTCCATTCCGAAATACCAAATTAAAGGTCTAGCAAAACGTATTTATGAGGCTATGAAACGAGTAGGACAGTTATAATACGTTATCATAAGGGACAATAGAATATGACAGATATCTATTAGAAAAGATGGGTGAATCTATGATTCACCTGTCTTTTTTTATTTTCCCCCCACTTTTTCCCACCAGTATATATTGTGAAAAATGTTCGATATTATACCTATTATACGAACATATACATAAATATTTAGAGATGTGTTCGCTTTTAACGGATTGTAGGAAAAAATTGTATAAATATCTATAAATTGGGTGGTTTTTTTATTGTGAAAAGTGGGGAATTGTGGTAAAATTTACCATATAGTGGTAAATAGGGCAAATAGGTGAGAGAAAAGGAGGTGTCCTTGCTATGTTTAAAGGTGAATTTTCACATACAATCGATAGTAAAGGGCGCATGATCATTCCCGCCAAAATGCGAGAACAACTGGGAGATACCTGTGTTGTGACTCGATATTTTGATAATACCTTAGCCATTTATACCCAAGAAAAATTTGATGAAATAGCAAAACGATTAAGTTCTAAAAGCTCCAATAAGGCGAACCAACGTAGTTTGGTACGGTTCATCGTAGGCGGTGCAGCAGATCTTGAATTCGATAAACAAGGTCGTGTATTGATACCAAGTAATTTGCGAGCTCATGGAGAGCTAAAAAAAGATGTTATTGTGGTCGGTAATGGCGAGCGTATAGAAATTTGGAGTAAAGCTCGTTGGGAAGCTTATAACAAAGAAATTTATAGCAATATCGAGGCAATGGCAGAAGAACTTGATTTGGATGATATTGGATTTTAAGTGAGGAATTATGAACTTTCATCATGTGAGTGTATTACTCAATGAAACGCTAGACGGATTGGCGATTAAGCCAGACGGAACCTATGTAGATTGTACGTTAGGTGGTGGGGGACATTCCCATGCCATCGGTGAGCGCTTGTCTACAGAGGGGATGATTGTTGGCTTAGATCAAGACGTAGCGGCATTAGAGGCAGCCTCTAAGCGATTAGAAGATTTGTCTTGTCAGGTGAAAGTCATTAAAACGAACTTTTCCAACTTAAAACAAGCCTTGCAAGAGGCTGGCATTCATGAAGTAGATGGATTTGTCTTTGATTTAGGAGTCTCTAGTCATCAGCTAGATACGGCGGAACGGGGGTTCTCCTATATGCAGGATGGTCCCTTGGATATGCGTATGAATCAAAGCGGAGCTTTAACGGCGGAAACAATCGTCAACACCTATTCCAGCGAGGAATTGTATCGTATTATCTGGGACTATGGTGAAGAGCGATGGGCGAAACGAATCGTGCAGTTCATCCTAGAAGCTCGTGAGGAAGAACTTATCACTAGTACAAGCCAATTAGTAGATATCATCAAACGTGCGATTCCCGCCAAGGCGAGACAAGAAGGACCACACCCAGCAAAACGGACATTCCAAGCCCTTCGCATCGAAGTGAATCAGGAATTACAAATTTTGCATGATGCCTTTGTAGATGCTGTATCTATGCTGAAACCAAAGGGACGCATCGCGGTGATTACCTTCCACTCTTTGGAAGATAGAATCACAAAACAAACTTTTAAAGAATTAACCCAAGGGTGCACATGTCCACCGAGTTTGCCGATGTGTGTGTGTCATCATGTGCCAACAGTGAAAGCAAAAAATAAGGCCATAGAGCCAAGTCAACTAGAAGTAGAAGAGAATCCACGGGCCCGCAGTGCCAAGTTAAGGGTAGCCGTGAAATTATAGTTTGGAGGAATGAGCATGCTAGTACGAAAAGCTGCGTATTGGGAACAATCAGCACCGTATGTAGAACCAGTCAGAAAAAGAAAAACGAAAGCACCTGCCTTTATTTTGGATATGACTCCAGATATGAGACAGTGTATGTGGATTACAGTGGCTGGACTTGTACTAGGTATCATTTGTTTATTGTTAACCGGTGTGACTGAAAACACGAGAAAAGAAACGGTAAAGTTACAAGAACAAATTGTTTTTGAAAATCGTACCAATTACGAGTATAATTTAGAGTTAGCAGAACTAAAATCTCCAACGCGCATTCAAAAAATTGCGCAAGAAAAACTTGGCATGGTCTTACCAGACAATTTCGTTTACACTAGTAAGAATACAGTAGAAGAACGAAGTGTTACGATGAAAAAGGATATTAGAGAATGATGAAGGCAGTCCTTTTGGGCTGCTTTTACTATGATTGGAGGAACCCCTATGAAACGCGTGGAAGACATTGTAAAGGTCATATCTCCTAT
>CAUUJQ010000150.1:0-3430 GCA_963545445.1 uncultured Veillonella sp.
TTGACTATATAAAAGGGCTCTATCATACATGTTAGCTAGTGCTTTTACATGTGTAACCCCCACATTTGACAAGGAACCTATAACCACAAAAGGACTGCCACCCCTAAGGGTCAACAGTCCTTTTCATAACCGATTCAGTTACTCGTTTAATCTAAGATTAGCCTTCTACAACGATATCTTTTTCAGATTCCCACAAGCCGTGGATGTTGCAGTAAGAAGTTGCGATCAAACGACCAGATTTTTTGAAAGATGCTGTAACAACGCCAGCTGCTTCTGCATGTACAGGGCCTTCGTTAGCGCCTGTAGGAGCTTCACCATGTACGTTGAACTCAAGGCGAGCTACTTCGTAAGGAAGTTTTGTGCCTTCTTCTACATAGTACAATTTGATCCAAGAAATATGATGTTCTACTGTGTTAGGATGAGCAATTTCTTTACCCACTTCTAATTCGATCACTACGCGTTCGCCAGCTTTTACAGTGTCAGGTGCTGTGATTACTGGAACGTGTTTTTCTGTTGCAAATTCAGCTGTTTTTACATAATTTGTGATAGCCATAGGTATAACCCCCTTGAATTAATATCATATCCAAACATGGAAACCTTTCCATGTAAAGCACTAAAATAGTACACCCTTATTGTACTTGTTTTTTTCCACATGTGCAAGGACTATTTTTAAGTTTTTCGATATGCTTTTTGCATAGGTCTTCTATTTTCTGCATGCTTTATTAGCAAAATGCATTGATAGAAAAATTTCCTTAAAATTCAATGCCCCGTTTTGCCTTAATGCCTTGTTGGTACGCATGTTTAATGACTTTCATTTCCGTCACTGTATGAGCCAGTTCAATAATCTCTGGCCGTGCATTGCGTCCTGTGAGGATCATATCTAGGTCTGCTGGTTTGCGTTGTAACAAGTTCACCACGGTCTCCACATCCACCAATCCATAATGAATGGCGTAGTTGATTTCATCGAGGATGATCAAATCCCAATGGCCGGACTGTACTTCCTCTTCCACCATAGCCCACGCCTCTTTGGCAGCTGCTTGGTGCTCCTTCATCTTCTCTTCTGATTCTTCTTGTTTATGAAAGATAAACCCTTTTCCCATGGAGCGAATTTCTACGGTTGGCAATAACTCAATGCCCGCCAATTCACCGTAGTTAGCACCACTTTTAATAAATTGCAAAATCAGCACTTTTCTGCCACAACCAGCAGAGCGCAAGGCAACCCCAAGAGCCGCTGTTGTTTTTCCTTTACCATCACCAGTATTTACTAGAATTAAACCTTCACCCATCTAAGTCTCCACCTTTCTTAGGATATATGGAAATCCCGTGCAAAGGCACAGGATCTCACGGATTATAGTATGCTACTAAAATGGATTGCGTATATGATACGCCAATTTGCCGAGCACATGGTCTACTGGTACGAATCCGATGAAACGACTGTCAGAGGAATGGTTGCGATTATCCCCCATCACAAAGACATGTCCTTCTGGGACAGTAATCGGCAAGGAACGCTCGAACTTCATAGTCTCCTTTTTCGTGTACGTTTCATTGAGCTTTGTACCATTTCTCCACACATGGCCTTCTTTAAACTCTAAGGTGTCACCAGGACGACCGATGACGCGTTTCACCCACACATCGTGGCCCTGCAAGGACGGTACCACCACGCTAGCATAGTTCATGAGAGGTTCTTTCACATCATCTTTCCAAGACCGTTCGCGTTGCACACGACTATCGATGATAACGATGTCTTCATAGTTCGGGGTCTCTCGCATCACATGTGACCATTTGCTAATCAACAAAAAGTCTCCATTATGCAAGGTATCTTCCATAGACTCCCCAGATACACGTGTTGGCTGCACGATAAAAATATGCGTCAACATGGCTACAATGAGCGCCACGATAATAGCTTGCACCCATTCTCGAATCTCTTTCACAATTTGACTTCCCATGGTTGTATCTTTTTCCATAGAACCTCCTGTTCTTGCGATACCAATGTATCACAGTTAGAAATATATTGATTAATGGATTGATTTTTTACCAAACTGACCACCAAATACATCATGTACATCACTAATGGTGATGAAAGCATTTTCATCCACTTCGTAAATGATATCTTTCAGTTTTGTCATTTCCAAGCGCGTCACCACGCAATAAATAATGCGCTTTGGCGTTTTCGTGTAGGCCCCTTCTCCATATAGCAAAGTGACACCACGACCAAGGCGATGCATCACTACATCGGCTACTTCCTCCGATTTATCTGTAATGACCATAACACCCTTCGATTCTTCCACACCAGTAATGACTAAGTCCATCATTTTATACGCTACGAAATAGGCGATTAGGGAATACATCGCACTATTCCAATCGTATACAAAGCCTGCTGCCCCTAAGATAAAGAAATTTAGGAACATAACGATTTCCCCTACGGAAAAGGAACTTTTTTTGTCAAAAATAATGGCTACAATCTCAGATCCATCCAAGGAACCACCATTTCGTATGATGATGCCTACCCCAAGGCCTAGAATGATGCCTCCGAATACAGCCGCCAACAGAGGGTCATGTACCAATGGCGGTATGTGATGCATGAAAGCAGAAAATACGGAAATGCACGCAATGGCGAATAAGGTAGAAATGGTAAAACTTTTACCAATCTGCATATACCCTACATACAAAAATGGTAGATTAATCAACATAACTAGGATACTAAAGGATATATCCGATAGTTTGCTCGCCATTAAGGCAATACCTACGACGCCACCATCGATAAGATAGTTTGGCACTAAAAATACATCCAGTCCATAGGTATAAATAGCTGCACCAATAATCATCATAATATATCGCATAGCTATGTCCATCAGTCTTCGTTTTCTGCTTTTGTGTTCTTTCATCCTTCGGATACTCACTCCTTATTTGCTAATAACCAACGTTCTCCAATAATCCATGCCGTAATATCGTCTACGGGCACGGGAGGGTATAACATGCCTTTTGGCACGAGTCTTCTCCACCCCACTGGGGGATGTACTTCAAAATAACGGCGTCTCGCCTCTTCTGTAGTATATTTTTCATTCACCAAGGCAAATGTTTTTTCTTGTGCCAATGCCACTGCTTTCACAATGGATCCCACTGCCTTGTGATTTGTTCCATTTCCACAAATCATATGTAATACAGTAGGGTACTGGCCTAGTAATGCTACCAATTCAGCCTCTATGGAATCAGTGGGCACTATGTCCATCATAAGTAATCGGGATTCCTTTGAAAGGATAGCAACTCCAGTTTTTTCTCGGCCCGGGTCTACGGCTAGTACATAACCTGTTAACTTCATGTGTCTAACCTCACTATTCTGCGGAAATGACACGCAGCAAAATCTGAACTGGTCCACTTGTGTACGTGTCCTCTTGAGTCACCGCCTCTATGCGGACAGGGCCTCGTTGAT
>CAUUJQ010000151.1:0-3336 GCA_963545445.1 uncultured Veillonella sp.
CGCATAGTTGTCCGTCAGTCCCGCCACATAATCTACGATATCTTGGTCTGTGATGGGATTCTCATGATGAATTTCATGACGGATTGCCTCAGGGTGTTCCTTATAATACATGAATAAGTGTTTCACCACATAGTCACCTTTATTCCGGTCTGGGATTAAAGAAGGAGCTCGATAGACCCGTTCAAACATGAAACGACGGAAAATATTCATAGTTTCCACTCCGCGATCGGACATAGATATAACCGGTTGATCCATAGAGGATGTCACCATATCTGTGACCATAGCCGTAATCATTTTAGAATGAGTATCTCCAAAAACTTGCACCACTTCTTTCGGTAAATCATCCACCCTTAGCATATGAGCACGCAAAGCGTCATCAAAATCATGACACAAATAGGCGATACGGTCAGCCGTACGTATGATTTGTCCTTCCAGAGTAACGGGTATATGGGATCCTGTATGACCTAAAATACCATCACGGACAGCCGTAGTTAAGTTAAGGCCTTGTCCATCTTTTTCGATACGTTCCACCATGCGCAAGCTTTGCTCATTATGATTGAAATGGCCTACCATATCACGAAGGGCATATTCTCCTACATGTCCAAACGGTGTATGTCCCACATCATGACCCATAGCGATAGCCTCTGTCAAATCTTCATTCAACCGCAACGCGCGAGCGATAGTTCGTCCAATTTGACCCACTTCTAGGGTATGTGTCATACGAGTTCTATAATGGTCTCCTGGTGCAATATAAACCTGTGTTTTATGTTTTAACCTGCGAAAACATTTACTATGCAAAATACGATCTCGATCTCGTTGAAAATCCGTCCGATATGCATCGGGTTCTTCCTCACGATCCCGTACAGATTCTTTACTTTTAGCCGCATAGAGACTTAAGATAGCATATTCCCGTTCTTCTAGCATTTCGCGAATACTCATATGACACCTCCTCACTAGCGAGTTTCCATCACGCGATTTTTCTGAATAATTTGCATTACCATCCCTGCCGTTTCCTCAATAGATTTATTTGTCACATCAAGGACTGGGCAATGTAACCGTCTCATTACAGTTTTTGCATAATTTAATTCTTCTTCAATACGGCTTACATTGGCGTAGTTAGCATCTGCATGTAATCCCATCGTACGAAGACGTTCTTCACGAATATTATTTAGTTTGAAAGGATCAATAATTAACCCAACAATTTTACGGCCTGGAATCTGAAATAATTCTTCTGGCAATGGTACCTCTGGCACCAATGGCAAATTAGCGGCTTTTATTTTTTTATAGGCTAAGAACATAGATAATGGTGTTTTACTAGTACGAGAAATACCGATGATGACAATATCAGCTTTTTCAAAGCCTTTAGGATTTTTACCATCGTCGTATTTCACGGCAAATTCAATGGCCTCTACCTTTTTGAAATATTCTTGGTCTAGCTTATGAATCATACCTGGTGCCAAACGAGGTTCTGTATCCGTCATAGTCCCTACGGCATTCATGACAGGCCCCATAATATCCACAGCCTGTACGCCTTGTTCTTTACAAGCTCTATCTAAATAAGACCGAAGGTCTGGTGATACAATGGTATGACAAATCACATGTCCACCAGCAGCGGCCTCTTTCACCACTTCATTGATTTGTAATTCATCATTGATATAGGGCACACGAACAATATCAATCGTTTCTTTATCATATTGACTAGCCGTTGCACGTGCCACTGATTCCGCTGTTTCCCCAAGGGAATCAGAGATTGCATAAATAATTTTAGCCATACTAACTCCTATCGTTTTCCACAATCCCAAAATAAACGGGTCACCGTCGTTTTTGAAATACGACCTACCACGCGATATTCTTTACTTGTCTCTAATAATACCTTATCTACCACTGGGACGCAATCTATTTCAAAATCAATCATCCGTTCCACAGCTTCCACAACAGGCATATCTGGATAGGCCACCACCACTTTACTGGTAGGCGTCATTATCATGGAAATAGGCATGGAGTTTAAATCAGACCCTCCCAAAGAGGCACGCAGTAAATCTTTACGGGATACAACGCCTTTTAATAATCCTTCATCGCAGATTAAAATAGTCCCCACATCTTCTGTAAACATGGTCACAATCGTATCGTACACAGATGTAGTAGAACTCACTGCCACCACACTGGACATGACGTGTGCCACTGTAAAGCTATTGATTTCTGCCGCCAAGGGATTATTTGCCACTTTCCCCACATAATAATATCCTACCTTCGGGCGTGCATCTAAAATACCCATCATCGTCAAGACCGTCAAATCTGACCGCAATGCTGATCTGGTTAATTCTAGTTTTGTAGCGATAGCTTTCCCTGTAATAGGCCCCTCTTGTTGTACGATTTGCACAATCGATTCTTGTCGTTTTGAAAGATTCATAGTATTACCTTTCTATGAAAAAGGAGGCTCCTTCCAGAGCCCCCTTATGTATTACCAATCTAAAGCTTCTGTATTTTGACGACCTTTGCCTGTCAAAGCATCTAGCATAATGCGTTGTTCCAATTGTGCCACCATTTTTTTAGTGGATACCACAGCATCTGGATTTACAGAAATAGAATCGATGCCATGACGAACTAAGAACTCACAGAACTCTGGATATACACTTGGCGCTTGTCCACAGATGGATACAGTTTTGCCATCTTTGTGTGCCGTTTCAATTAAATGTTTGATAGCACGTTTCACAGCCAAGTTTCTTTCATCATAAATATGTTGTACTGTCTCATTATCGCGATCACAGCCCAGTACAAGCATAGTCAAATCGTTTGAACCGATAGAGTAACCATCGACATATTGATTGAATTGATCTGCCAAGATAATGTTCGCAGGAATTTCAGCCATCAACCATACTTTGAAGTCTGCATTGCGTTTTAGTCCATACTCTGCCATGATGCGAGTCACTTCTGCTGCTTCATGAACAGTACGACAGAATGGAATCATCACTTGTAAGTTTTTAAAGCCAAATTCATTACGCACTTTTTTGATGGCTTCTAATTCTAGCAAGAATGCAGGTGCATAGCGTTCATCGTAGTAGCGAGAGGCCCCGCGAAATCCAAGTAACGCACTGGATTCTACTGGCTCGTATTTGTCACCACCATTCAAATCACGATATTCACTAGATTTGAAGTCACTTAAACGCAAGACAACTTGACGCGGTGCTAAGGCTGCACATACTTTGCGCATACCTTCTGCTAAAGTATCGATAGCAAAATCACGACGACCTGTTTCGATTAAATGCATTGGATGTTCATGGATGAAAGTAGTCCAAATGAACTCTTCACGCATTAAACCAATACCATCACATGGTA
>CAUUJQ010000152.1:0-3289 GCA_963545445.1 uncultured Veillonella sp.
TGCGTTTTCTTGCTGCTTCAGATTTTTTCTTTCTTTTTACGCTTGGTTTTTCGTAATGTTCGCGTTTGCGTACTTCAGATAAAACACCTGCTTTTTGGCAGGAGCGTTTAAAACGACGAAGTGCACTTTCAAGCGATTCATTTTTACCGACTTTAATTTCTGACATCTATATCCCCCCCTCCAAAACGTATAATGGAAGTGCAGGTAATTTATATACGCACATACAGATATTATAAGCAGTTGACCTACATTTGTCAAGCCTACTCCCCTATAGTTTCTAGGATTTTATCTTACAATTTCATTTCCATACCAACACGGAACATGCGGCCATCAAGATATAAGTCTGGAACTTGGCGATTTAATAGATTATCTATGCCTACATATGCAGAAAGACCGTTATTCCATTTTTTGTTCACGCTAAAGTTTAATGTGTTAAAGGAATAGTCATTATGTACACTTTCGCCTCGTTTTTGTGCAGCGTCAAATCCATATTTATAGGTGAAAGTATCCCATAATACTGCACTATATCCGTCTGACTTATGATCATCATACATTAATTGTAAGGTGCTCATTGAACGTGGACGGTTACCTAAACGCTCACCAGTTGTCATATCTTTAGCATCGATATAATTATAGGTTTCTTTTACAGTAATACGGTCAGATATCTTATGGCCTACACTCAACTCTACACCTTGGATTTTAGCTTTCCCTACATTGTAATATTGATGACGTTGTGACACACCTGGTACATTAGACTCAACCTTGTGACTGTCAATTAGATTCGTCACGCGTGTATGGTAGTAACTTGCCTTTCCAAATGTACGCCCCCGTTCCGCTTCTACAGCTACATCAAAGGATGTAGAAGTTTCTGGTTGTAAGTTAGGATTTCCCACGATGTTCAATACCCCAATAGGTGTAGTATGGAACATATTTAAATACAATTCAGAAATACTTGGTGCTTTATAACCTTTACCGTAGTTAACTTTTAAACGAGTATTACCATCGAATGCATAAACTGCGCCTAATTTAGGTGTCACATTATCGCCAAATTGGCTATTGTGTTCATAGCGAATAGCCGGTGTTACAGACAGTTTTTTATTTACTTCCCATAAATCTTCCCCATAGGCAGCCCAAGAATCATAGTGGAATCCTTTGATTTGTTTTGATCCCTGTTCACCTAGTCCTCCTAGACGAGTGCCTTCATAGGATACATACCGATATTCACCACCAAATGTCACATTGTGGTGGTCTCCTACATACATTGTATCTTTACCTTCTACCACAAAGTTTTTGTACTTCGCTGTATCATAATCACTAGCTGGATACAAAGATTGATAATTAAACTTCAATGCTGTTGGTGGTGCTGGCGGTTTACTTGGCATCATCACATTGATAACACCTTCCGGTAAAGTACGATCATCAGTCATTCGATACGTTTTATCTAATTGACTGTAATACGCTCCTATTTCATAATTATTTCTACTGGTTTTGCCACTGTAAGCAATACCCGCTTGTACACTCTTGTTATCAAAATATTCTGTTTTATTTAAATTGACAGGTACCATTTTGGGAGCGGCCGCAAAGACCATTCCACTCTTATGGAACACAGTAGCGTAACGATTGGCATTATCTGTTTGCAAGTTTTCTTTAAAATAACTTACGTCTACCGTCAGTTTATTGTGATTATTATTGTGAAAGTTATATTCTACACTACCATTATAGGACTGTTTATCACCGTGCATGATACGGCGATATCCTTCTGTGTACCCTGTTAGCTGTTTTGTTCTTTCATTAAAAGTTTTATCAGAAATATGGCGATTAATAGGTCGTTCCTTCGTTGCATTTGCATTAAAGGTCACATTCCAAGGTCCTTGGTTGCCACTGTTGAATGTGTAATATGCTTGCTCATGTTTTGTACCCGTGCTTACGCCTATTTTATGAGACATATCCTTACCATGTTTTGTGATGATGTTGATGACACCACCTAGTGCATCAGATCCATACAAGGCGGAGGAAGATCCACGTACAATTTCAATACGATCTACTTGGTCTAGGTTGATACGGCGCAAAGTGTACACATTCGTCGTATTGGATGCATCTTCACCTGCTAAACGGCGACCATTGACTAGCACTAACGAATGGCGAGATTCCATCCCCCGAATCATCACTTGGTTACCAGTCATTCCTGCCTCTGATAAATTAATATTATCAACTAATTGTAAGGCACTTTCGATACTATCAGCACCTAAACGTTTCATATCTTCTTGAGTCACAACTTGTACGGCAGCAGAGCTATTTTTAATTGTCTCTGCACGTTTCGATGCAGTCACCACAACGATATGATTATCGTTACTATCCATAGCTTGCGCCACATAAGAAGGTGCTAATAAACTACTGAAAATGGCTCCATATAATGATGCTTTTAAAACTTTATTCATACGATTTTCCCTCCATATTATTCATATAATGCTTGATACATTAACTCCAATGTTTTTGTAATTCTCGGGCCTGGATTTAAGGCAAATAACCCACCTGGTACATAGTGAATCTGCCCTGTTTCAACAGCTTTTACATGTTGCCACGCTGGATTCGACTGCATCTCTTTCAAAAAAGATTCTTTAATCGATGGGTCTGGGTACATGACAACAAAAATAATTCGGTCTGGATTTTGTTTCTGTATAAATTCCAAACTCAGTGGCACATAGTGAGCTTCACTCTTCATATATTTACCAATATTATCAGCACCCAGGGCATCTAATAATTTACCACTGAAAGAATGATCTGTACTGACATTTAAATTCCCCGGTGTACCTAGTAACAACAATGTTTTAGGGTGTGGCTTACCCTGTATTTTCCCTTGATAGTCTGCAAACACTGCATCGATTTTCTCTATTTGCGCCTTGCTTATATCTTGATGATTCGTTAACTCACCAAATAATTGCAAGGACCGATTGACATCTTCAAATAAATCTAGATCATTAATATATAAAGGAATATTGGCTGACGCCAAAGCCTCTCGAAGTTTAATATGATTTGCTATATTCATGCCGATGACTAAATCTGGATGGAGACTGATAATCTTTTCTACATCTGGATTGTACGTATTCCCAACAGAAGGTATATCCTTTACTTTCTCTTGTAATTCTCCTGTCAAAGAGGCTGCATCCATCCGACCTACAATCGTTCCTTCTACAGCTAGATACATATCAATATTAGCTGTATTTAAGATAACAACCCGTTTGGGATGGCTTGGCATGGTGACAGAAGTGCCAGTATTGTCAACTTCCAT
>CAUUJQ010000153.1:0-3257 GCA_963545445.1 uncultured Veillonella sp.
GCATGTAAAAAGGGCTGTAACGAAAATGAAAAAAAGTACATTTTGTTACAGCCCCCCTATTTGTGTATGAACTATATCTCTTATTTAACTAAGATGAAAGTTACATTGATTGGGCCGTGTACACCAACGACACGAACTAATTCGATGTCCGCTGTGTTAGATGGACCGGAGATGTGAACTACATTGGTAGGGAACTTAGCTGGATCATTACGATAGATCTTTGCTAATTCTGCCATAGTTTGTGTCATACGTGGATGAATATTTTCAGTACGCAACACAGAGATATGAGTCAATGGCAATAATCCTAAAGAGCGACCAGATTCTTCTGTGCTTGGTTGGATAACAGTGGCTGTTTCCGCAATACCCAAGATTGGGAATGTAATACCAATGTTAGAATCTTTCGCTACATTGATATTTGCTTCGCGACCTTTCGTAGCATCCCATTGATAGAATGTAGCTTGGTCTTCCCCTAATTGTTGGAATGCAGCTTCTAAACCATATGCTTCTACTTCTGCAGATTTAGGGTATACAACGCTACCACCACCACGAGCCATGATTTCGTCTACTAAGGCTTGGCTTACTTGAGAAGCCTCCACTTCGATAAGTTTAGTACCTAAACGTTCTGCCTCAGTTTTGAACATTTCTACTACTTGCTCATGGCTAAGATCAGAATACATAGTTCCTTGAGGACCTTTTGAAAAATCAAAAGGTGTTACAGATGTAGGAATAGAGTCACGGCCTAACGCACGAGATAGGCGACCTAAAAAGGCTTGTTTTTTTGCTTGATCCATTTTATTTCTCCTTTCCCTTTTGTGCTACGTGTTTCGCATATTCATCACGGAATTTACTCATTTTGAGCAAGCCCATGTCTTTCGCTTTCACCCAGCCACCAACTACTGGTAATACTTTCGTCCAATCCGCCATATGTCCATTGTTACTCATTAATTTCATGCCGATAGCACCCATTTTAGTACCCATATCGAACAAGAAGGAGTTTGCAAATACCCCTGCCACTGTGTGGAAGATACTGCGTTCAATAGCTGGACGCATTTGTAATTTATCAGCAATCACTTGACGATGTTTCAATAATAATTCATGCAATGGAATCTTAACTGGGCAGTGTTCCCAACATTCGCCACACAATGTGGACGCGTAAGGAAGATCGCCAGCTTCTTCATAACCAACCAATAATGGAGTTAATACAGCACCCATTGGACCTGGATAGATAGAGCCATAACCATGACCTGTAATATGGCGATATACTGGACAAATGTTCATACATGCACCACAACGAATACAACGCAACATTTCTTCAAAATCGCCACCTAAAATACCAGAACGACGGTTATCGATGATAACGATGTGTAATTCTTCTGGACCGTCTGCTTCCCCTTCACGAGCAGGACCTGTGATCATGGAGAAGTAGTTGGAAATTTTAGCGCCTACAGAAGAACGAATCAACATTTCCATCATCACATCCAAAGATGCAAAGTCTGGTACCAAACGTTCCATACCCATCAATGCGATTTGCGTTTTAGGCATAGAGCTTGACATACGACCATTACCTTCGTTAGATACGATAGTAATCGTACCAGTTTCAGCTACACCAAAGTTACAACCAGTGAAACCTACGTCAGCCCGCAAGAAACGATCACGAATATAGCGACGTACAAAACGAGTCATTTCTTCTGGGTTTTCAGTACCTTCATAGCCTAACTTTTTCGCGAATGTATCACGAATACGGTTACGTTCAAAGTGCAATGCTGGCACTACGATATGAGATGGAGGATCGAAATCAGCTGTTTGCAAAATAAATTCCGCCAAGTCAGTTTCATTTACTTCGATACCTGCATTAATTAATTCATGGTTCAAACCGATTTCTTCAGAAACCATGGTTTTAGATTTAACAACCATTTTTGCTTCTTTTGCACGAAGCACTTCCATGCAGATTGCAGTTGCTTCTTTATCATCTGCGGCAAAGTGTACATGAGCACCAGCTTTTTCAGCATTTTCCGCAAATTTGTTTAGATAGTAATCCAAGTTAGCCAATACATGGTCACGCAAATCAGCGGACTCTTGACGGAATTCTTCCCATTCCGCTACTTGATCAACTACTGCTTTACGTTTTTCATAGAATACATCCTGTGCTGTTTGAATGGCTTTTACTTTGAAGTCATTAGCAAGCACATCATTAACGCGTGTCTTAAACGGGCGTTTATCGTACACAATATTACTCATGGTGACTCCTCCTATCGACTATTCAACAATTCCGCAATATGCATCACACGGATATGGCGATCAATTTCGCCTTCTTTGTAAAGTCGATCTAACATACCTTCAATATTCATCAAGCAAGCCATGTCGGAACCTGATACAATGTTAGCGCCAGAATCAGCAATATTCAATGCTTTTTCTTTTGTCATAACAGCGGAAATTTCAGGATTTTTAACTGTGAAAGTACCACCAAATCCACAGCAACGCTCAGCACGGTGCAATGGTAAGTATTCTAAGCCTTGAATACCTGCTAATAGTTTCATAGGTTGTTCTTTGATTCCCATCAAACGTGTTACGTGGCAAGATTTATGGTATGTCACTTTGTCGTTAAAGCGAGCCCCTACATCAGTTACCCCTAATACGTCAACGATGAATTGTGTGAACTCATAAATTTTAGAGCTCAATTTTTCAGCTCGTGCTAACCATTCTGGTTCATCTTTCAAAATATGATGATATTCATCGCGAATTGCGAAAGCACAAGAGCCGGACATGCTCACTACATAGTCAGCATTTTCGAATTGTTCAATTGTGTTCTTAATAGCGCCTTTGGCAGCTTCGTTGTAACCAGAGTTAACAAACATCTGACCACAGCATACTTGCTTTTTAGGAACTGTTAATTCACAGCCAAGGTTTTCTAGAACCTTTACACCTGCCATGCCTACATGAGGGTAGAACATATCAATCAAACATTGTTGGAATAAATGAATTTTCATTTCTTCACATCCTCAACTTTAAAGAAAACCACTATCACTTGATTGGCAAAATGCATCAATCATTTCCATCTATGTCCTAACTAGAATCCAAGACCCTAACTAGTTTCCGATGATTTCATTATATAGTAAATTTTCCGGAAATACAAAAGACTTGCAATATTAGCAAGAAGCCATTTTTATACCTTTTTGCTATTCATTATCAATCACCCAATTTGTACCAAAAATCACACATTTTTCCTAGTCTCATCAAGCCTTATGGCATCAAGGCTT
>CAUUJQ010000154.1:0-3241 GCA_963545445.1 uncultured Veillonella sp.
CATATATTGGGACTAGTCTTCCTTCACCTTTCTTAACTTGGTAATCTTGTCCAAGACCATTTTTATCGGCCACCCACACAATATATAGATCTGGTAAATCTCTAATCGATACTTCTTCCTCTTCCCCATTATTTAATATACTGAATTTTATATTTTCAATATCCTTAAAATCTATAGGTTCCTTATTAGCTACTTTAGTTTGTAATGCCTCTGTCAACTGTACTGTGACTTCTCCATTATATCTTCTACGAGGTCCATAACGATTCCACTTCGTTCCAGCTTGTGCAATACTAGCACCTTCTAATCCGTCTCCACCTAATAGCTTATCTACGGTATAGCCAAGGCTAGCAGATAGTAGTTGCGCTCTTGCTGGGTGCTCTTTTGCTAGTTTGCTTATAGATTGTATCAATGATTCATTGAGGCCACCAGATATGGCACCAGTTGCAGGATTTCCTTTCACAATAGCTGATGTAATGGCACCAGATAGAGTATGCAATACAACTTTTTCAGGTGAACCATCTTCATAGATTCGTTGTCCATTTGCATCTCTCATTTCACCAAATCTATGAATCGCTTCATTCATATACTTACTGAATAGTTTAGCTGTTTCTTGTCGTTCTGCAATACCTTGCTTATCAAAAATAGCAGATAATGTATGTAGTGAATCTTCTGTGTTTCTACGGATAGTATTGAGATTTACCTCAGGCTGCTCTACTTCTAGCACTCCTTTAGCGATTGCTGAATAGGTTGTGCTATTAGATTTTCCTTGTTCCCCAGGCATAATCGTAGGTACCAATCCAAGTTCGTTATATTGCTTACTGCTTTTTCCAATCGTTGGATCCGCTAGGTACGACACCCCTTTAGACCCATAAGTATACTTCGCCCTATTTTCCACATCCTTCATGACTAACTGTTTTGTTTTCAGTGTGTTCGTATCTGTTTTACTAGATAACAGAGCTCCTTCTAATGTGGTTGTATTGCCTACGGATATGTTGAATCCTGTATGTCCTGCATACATTCCAGATGGGTGAATCACCGAGCTGTATTTACTGTCTATATCAGTCCGTTGCAAGGACCCCTGTATTGAGTTGAATGCACCTTTTTTGGATAGACTAAGTCCCATGCCACTAGATGTAGTATGGTCTGTATAGTCATGTGTGTCTTGTACAGAGTGAATCTCTAAATTTCCGCCAACATTTGCCTGAATAGACTCTCCTTTAAGTACACCATCTTTGATATGTAAATCTTGTTTTGTGGTCACTCCAAGGGTATTCGTTGCACTTATCTTCGAAGGATCATGGACTATATCTGTGCCCGCTATACTGCCTTTACTACCACTGGCATTGAGAGAGATATCGGAGAATCGATGTTGTAATAAATCATAGGAAACACCTAGGGATGCTTGTTTCTGTTTCACGGTCTGTATCATCTTAGAGGTCGTTTCTTTACCTCTCACATAGATACTATTCGCAGAGTCTAAGGTAATATCCTTGCCATGTACATCGCTTCCTTCTATGTGGATATCGTCCTTCTTAGTAGCAACACGAATATGTCCATCGGACACAACTGTCGATCCTTTTGCTGTCTTTGTATCTACGTTTGTAGAAGCTTCGCTGCTTTCTGTCCCTAAGGATAGATTGAGATGTAAGCTCTTGGCTTGGTCTTTTAATTTAGACTTGGCAAGAGATGTCTTAACATCATCATAGGTTTTGTAGGCTAATAGAGCTTGTAATCGTTCGTCCTTTACAGTGCTTGCTCGTGTGAGTGTGCCTACTGCATTGCTTGTGGTATCTACTAAGCGATTCGACAAAGACAGCGTAAGCCCCGTTTTAGAAAATCTATGTGTTTCTTTGGTATGGGATGTGGTATAGCCATTACGGATTGTCACACCAGAACCTTGGAGCTGTATATCCCCTTTAGATGTTACATCACTGGCTTCTACTTGTGCCGTCCCTGTAGCACCTAAGCTAACCGAACCAAAACGACTACCTATGACACTGCCTTTGGCTACACTGCTCTTAGCATCATAAGTATCTGTTTGTTTTTGTGTACCAATGGTAATGCTAAGCCCACCATTACCAAAGATACCAGATTTACGTACTTCCTCACGATGGGTAGCTGTAGATTCTTCCTGTGCTGATGTAATGGTCAAATTACCTTCACTCTTAACCGTAACATCTGTATCACCTACTATATGACTAGCTCGGACTTCTACGTCCTGCTTACCCTCTACCTTAACAGTACCACTGGAAATCATAGAACCTACTACCGTATCTGTTCGTTTATGGTCATAAGTATCCCTTGTGGTAGATGACAAGAACCCTCTCTCTTTTTGATGCATTTCAGATAGCGTTTCATGGCGCTCAGTGCTATGTGTAATGGATACTCGACCTGCTTGTACGTCTACAAGGCCCGTTTTACTATGTATGGTACTTCCTTTCATGGATACATTATTATCCATATGCACCTTAACACCAGTCTCACTTTCAATAGTAGCCCCTAGATTCTGTTCTTCTATAGTCATCTTACGATTGAAATAGTCACTACCTCTGGCTCCCACAGCGACGTCAGATACAGATTTATGTGTTACACTCTCAAGGTTTAGAGAGTTCCCTCTAAGATCCACAGTATGTCCCATCATCTGGGAGCCTTGTAATGTGATCTGTCCTCCTTGCACTTGCACCGTATGTCCTTGTATGTTACTTCCTAGGTACTTAGTGGACTCTAAGGTCACTCCACTACCTATATAGCGATTTTGTAAGGCAAGAGCAGAGGCTTGTATATGTTTCCCTGCTAGACTCACCGTACTACCTCCCTGTATAGTAGCACCTACAGAGCGTATAGAATCTCCTTGGATTCTGATTCCACCATCACTAGTGATACTAGCATTTCCATGCGCTGTATCTCGTTGACTTCCTAACGAACTGTTAGTCGTTACCCGTGTTTCATTACGGATGTCCTTTCCTTCTATGTGGACACCATCTTTACCATGTATACGCCCCGACGTATTTTGTAACATATCCGTGCGTATAGACACCAGATTCCCAGTGATAGCTCCACTGAGATTTTGAATATTACCACTCGTAATATCCAAAGAGCCTTTTGCTTGTATACTACCCGTATTATCTACTTTTTGGCTTGTTACATAGACCTCTTTGCCTAAGACGATACTACCATCTTTGCGCAAATCTCCTGGTTGTAACGTGCTGTTAGGTATCCCTGCAAACAAGGACGGATCATG
>CAUUJQ010000155.1:0-3226 GCA_963545445.1 uncultured Veillonella sp.
GTTATCCTTTGGTCCTAATTTAGAAGCGGAGGTTATTGACCATACAGATTTTGGTGGTCGATTGATTCAGTTTAAGCCAAAGGGCAATTTTGATGAGATTATCAACGGCATTGGGGAAATGCCATTGCCGCCGTATATCCACGAAAAGCTAGAAGATAAAGATAGATACCAAACGGTATATGCCAAAGAAAAAGGATCGGCAGCCGCACCGACGGCGGGTTTACATTTCACACCAGAACTGTTGAATGAAATTCAGAGCAAAGGCGTGCAAATTGGATTTGTTACTTTACATGTAGGGCTAGGTACATTCCGCCCTGTGTCGGCAGAATCTATTGAAGACCATGATATGCATAAAGAGTTTTATCACGTGTCGGAAGAAACCGCAGAACTTGTGAACCGCGCCAAAGCAGAAGGACGGAGAGTCATTGCGGTAGGAACTACATCGGTGCGCACTTTAGAATCGGCAGCCACTGAGGCAGGCCACGTGAAGAGTGGATCTGACTGGACCCAAATTTTTATCTACCCTGGCTATACCTACAAGATGGTGGATGCATTGATAACAAACTTTCATCTCCCACAGTCTACCTTGCTCATGCTCATTAGTGCCCTAGCTGGCAGAGAGCATTGTCTATCAGCCTATGAAGAAGCAGTACGTGAAAAGTATAGATTTTTCAGCTTTGGTGACGCAATGTTCATTCGATAAGTTGAAAGTTGTGTTATAATACAGAAGTAATAAAGGAGTGTATATATGGCGATTAGATATGAATTGCAAAAACAATGTCCCCACACCGGTGCGCGGGCAGGGTTATTGCATACTCCTCATGGAACTTATGAAACACCGATGTTTATGCCCGTAGGGACACAGGCGACGGTGAAAACATTGGCCCCAGAGGAGCTGAAAGCGATGGGTTCTCAAGTTATCTTGAGCAATACCTATCATTTATTCTTGCGTCCAGGCGCTGACCTAGTGGAAGAAGCAGGGGGCTTGCACAAATTCATGAACTGGGACCAAGCCATCTTAACGGATAGCGGCGGGTTCCAAGTGTTCAGTTTAGGCAAGTTACGGAAGATTACGGAAGAAGGAGTGAACTTCCGATCCCATTTAGATGGGTCGAAAAAATTCTTGTCTCCAGAGGTAGCTACGAAAGTGCAGGAACAATTAGGGTCCGATATTATGATGGCATTCGATGAATGTATCCCTTATCCTGCGGATCATCGCTATGCAGATGCATCCACAGCACGGACTACTCGTTGGGCAGAGCGCTGCCAAGAGGCACGTCGCTCCAAGAACCAAGGTATGTTCGGCATTGTCCAAGGCGGTATGTATAAGGACCTTCGTGAAAGAAGTGCTAAAGAATTAGTGGCTATGGACTTTGAAGGTTATAGTATCGGCGGTCTTTCCGTGGGGGAACCGCATGAATTGATGTATGAAATGTTAGACTACACTGCACCGTTGTTGCCAACGAATAAGGCGCGCTATTTGATGGGTGTCGGTACAGCGGATTGTTTAGTAGAAGGCGTAGCTCGTGGCATCGACATGTTCGACTGCGTATACCCAACGCGGGTAGCCCGAAATGGGATGGCTATGACATGGAAAGGGCGATTGAATTTGCGCAACGCTGCTTTCATGCGCGACTGGGGCCCTATTGAAGAAGGTTGTGGCTGCTATGCATGCCGTAACTATACAAGAGCTTATATTCGACATCTATACAAGGCAGAAGAAATTTTGGCCTTCCGTTTGGTGTCGTATCATAATTTATATTTCTTACTAGAGTTCATGCGTCAAATGCGTAAAGCGATTTTAGAAGATCGCTTTGTGGCATTCCGTGAAGAATTCTGGCAGTATTTTACTAAATAGGAGGACCTATGGATTTCTTAGAATTTTTCCAAGGACAAACAGGACAGGCGATTCTACCGTTGTTGATTATGGTGGTGATTTTCTATTTCTTGTTATATCGTCCGCAAAAGAAACAACAAAAACAACGAGAAGTGTTATTAAACAGCTTGAAAAAAGGTCAGAAGGTATTGACTGTAGGCGGTATTTACGGGGAAATCGTTTCCTTAACAGAAGATACGGCTGTGCTACAAGTATCTGAAAAAGTAGAAATGAAATTTGCTCGTACAGCAATTGCACAAGTTCTTGGAAAGGACCAAAAGTAATGGATAAAGCATCATTGCGAAAGGTGTTGTTAGAACGTCGTCGCAGTGTGCCAGTCCAAGAGGTTCCTACGTGGTCAGCACAACTGGCGGAGCGACTTTGGACTATACCTGAGGTGGCTGAAGCGGAGCATATCATGGCCTATTTAGCGATGCCTAAGGAAGCGAATTTAGATACTTTCATCAAGGCAGCATTAGAACAGGGCAAATATGTCTATGTGCCTGTGTGCATGACCAAAACGAAGATGGTAGGCGTTCGAATCACTGATTTAGAGACGCTCACAAGTGGCACCTTGGGAATCCGCATTCCAAAGGAGCCTTATGACATCGTAGAACCAACGCAATTGGATTGCATTCTCGTTCCCGGCCTTGCCTTTGATAGAAGAGGCGCTCGCATGGGAATGGGTGCTGGATATTATGACCGATACTTACGACAGATTCCAATAGAAAAGCGTATCGGTATTGCCTGGGATAACCAACTTTCAGAGACGGTAGTACCCATGGCACCTCATGATGAGTGGATGCACACAATCGTGACCCCATCAGAGAGTATCCATTGTTATAAAGGATAGGAGGGAATCCATTGAACACAAAAGCAGCTTTGCGCTTTTTCGGCGTAGTAGCAGTGATTTTAGGCCTATTTATTTGGCTCATTGGACCACTGGCCAACTCCATTAAACAAGGGTTGGATTTACAAGGTGGTACTCACATTGTATTAGAAGCGCAGGATTCTGGCCCTAATGTGGTCACAGATGATGCGGTAGAACGGGTTATTCAAATCTTAGGCCGTCGTATTAATGAAATGGGTTTAACTGAGCCTATCATTCAACGAGAAGGTAAAAAACGTATCATTATCGAATTGCCGGGGGAAAAAGATCCCCAAAAAGCCATTGAAACAGTTGGTAAAACAGCGGTTCTTGAGTTCCGTGATGAAAATGGTAAAGTGCATTTAGATGGTAATGATTTGAAAGATGCGAAAGAACAATTAGAAGGCAAACAAGCGTCTGTTAATATTCAGTTGACAGATGAAGGGGCAAAGAAATTCGGCGCCTTAACGACAGCTAATATC
>CAUUJQ010000156.1:0-3209 GCA_963545445.1 uncultured Veillonella sp.
ATTGTAGAAGGTACACCACATCGTTTGATTGAACGTGTAGGGACCCTAATAGCGGAATCCATCTGGGGACACTATGAAGGGTTACAGGGACTTTCAGTGACGGTGCGCAAACCAGAAGCGCCCATACCCGGTGTGCTAGACTATGTAGAAGTGGTGATTACACGAGGTCAACTATAATGTATACCTATTATATTGGCATCGGATCGAACCTAGGTAATAGGGAAGGCTATTTAGCATTGGCTGTATCAGCCTTGGCGAACACTGACGGTATTTCCAGTGTCAGCCATTCCAGTTGGATTGAGACACCCCCATGGGGACCCGTGGAACAAGGACCATTTTTAAATGGTATTCTGAAAGTTGGGGCTACCTTAGAACCGCTGACAATGCTAGACACTATCTTGCATATTGAACGTTTGGCAGGAAGACAGCGGGAGATTCACTGGGGACCACGAACGCTAGATTTAGATATGGTTTGGGTAGAGGATGAAGGGGGCCAATGCGTGCAGGTGAACACACCTAATTTAGTAGTACCTCATCCGTACTTTTGGGAACGCCAATTTGTGTTGGAGCCGCTACAAGAAGTATATCCAACTTTCACCTATGAAGGTGTATCTATTTCTAGTCGCCTAGAAGCATTACGAATTGTAGAAGCGTAAGAAGAATTACACGTAGCCTATCTTACAGGCTTATGGAACATGTCTGAAAATAGAGATGTATCATTCAGATAAGAAGATATAAGGAGCAGTATATGGGTTCTTTTTTTAGAAAAGGATGGGTAAAATTTATCCTTCTCATGTTTATATTTACGGCCCTTACAGCCCCCATCGTGGTGTTGTTTGGCCCCTTTGACAATATTAAACGCACCGTCGTAGGTGCTGTTTTGCGATCTCGCCACCCGCAGTATATTACGTGGCTCTACACGCCTGAGGAACTACAAAAAATTGTAGGTACTGTGGGCACTGGTGAAAGCCAAGAATTGTTCAAATTCGATGTGAAAGAAGATACATCCTTGAATTTGCGCAAAATCGAGTCCAACCGGTATACAGGCTTTTTATTGGAAATTCCAGACCCTCGCCGCATTCAAGTGGCAACGGCACCGCAATTGAATGAAAAAGGGGAGACCACTAGCAATATTGCTCGTCTCAATGGAGCGGTAGCAGCTATCAATGGCGGTGGTTTCCACGACCCAAATGGAACGGGTACAGGTCGTTCTCCCTATGGATTTATTGTTCATGATGGGGAATATGTGATTGGTAAAGATGTAGGACCTGATGAAGATGTAGACTTTATTGGATTTACAAAAGCAGGCAATCTCATTGCTGGCACGTACAATAAACGAGAATTAAAAGAAATGGGCGTCAAAGAAGGATTAACCTTTGGGCCTCCTCTTATCGTAAACGGTAAGAAGATGATCACCGATGGTGATGGTGGTTGGGGGATTGGCCCTAGAACTGCCATCGCACAGAAGAAAGATGGGACTGTCCTATTTTTAGTTATCGATGGTCGCCAAGCGTACTCTGCTGGGGCTACGTTGCGTGATGTACAAGACATTTTATACCAAGAAGGAGCTGTCATTGCGGCTAACTTAGATGGCGGTTCTAGTACGACCTTGTACTATAATGGTAAAACTGTGAATAAACCTGCCGATTTGTTGGGTGAACGCATGATTCCTACTGTATTTATCGTGAAATAGGAGAGTCTATGAAAACCTTTGGAAAAGTAACGACAGCCTTTTTAGTGGGCTTAGTTTTACAAGGCGGTGTCTATTATTATTTAGACCAAGTATACTTAGCGCCTACCACGAACTTTCAGGTCACCAATGGGGAAGAAGTAGATAAAAACTTTCCAGATGTGAAAGAAGGAACGCGCTATTATTCCCACGATCATAAATATATGGCAGTGGTAGAACAGAATCGAGTAGATATCTACACGGCAGGCAAAGAAGCGCCAGTTACGCTAGATTTAAAAGAGCGAGAAGTCTCCTATTTTGAATGGATGTCGGATCGCAACTTAGCTATTGTTGGTTTATTTGGCGGTCGTCATGATGATGTGGTGTTGGCTCGTATTGACCCAGAAGCACCAGAACATGAAATTGATACGACCATCAACTCTGTGCCAAATGGGGCACGCATTACAGATGTGGCATACTCTGCGGCAACCAATGTGGTGTATATGAAAGTTCGTGTTGGCGATGGAGCCTACCGTGTGTATCGTACCGATGCGAACTATGATACCCGTCGTGTGTACATGCAAGCATCTGATATTGGACGTATTGGTATGTTCTACAATGAAGATCGCTTCTTCTATGACAATGTACGCACTGGGGATGTATTCATGTTCAATGGCACAGAAGGTGGTTGGCGTGCCATCAACCCACCAGGGAAATTCCGCTTAATTGGTGTAACCCAAGGACAATTGATTTACATTGTAAAAGTAGATGAAAAGAATCGTGCTCTAGAGGCCTATGAAGGTAAATTAGGAGTAGGATTTAATAAAATTTATACCTATGATAACCCAACAGAATTGACGGAGATTACGGTAGACTCTATTTTGAAAGATAAAGAAGCTCAGAAAGATAGTAGTTCTGCGGAGAAAAAGAAACAATAATATATAAAAATTGTATCTTGCAGTAATAAAATTCACTATATTTTATAAAGAGCTATAACAATTAGTCATAATAGAGTAAAATTTTTGGAAGAAATGAAAGGGGGAATTGAAAAATGGCGAAATTTAAAATCCAAAAAGGATTGAGTGACGAAGATATGATGAAGGGCTTTGTAGAAGCAGAGACCTTTGAAACGGCCCTATTGAAAGACGATGCTAGTAGAAGTAATAAAGCAACGGCGAAGCCAAAGGATCAAAAAACAGAAGATGATTTCTACCAAGAGTTTTTGACAGAACGGATAAAAACGGAAATTGGCAAGTTACTACTAGCGATTAAAATGGATTATTTTAAGGATGACGTAAAGGACTTCTCCATCCAAGTGAAGCGAAACGGACAACACATTATTTTGGAAACGGCGCCTAAAAAAGTGAAATAAATGTAAGAAATATTGACGATGAATATCGAAAGAAATATGGTAAAATCCCTCTAATATAGTGGAGAAACATGGAACTACATCGATAAAATTCATATGACTAAAAAGCATGTGCGTTGGTTGACAAATATCACGTTTAGTAGTCTAATATAGTTATGTACATTTACATGA
>CAUUJQ010000157.1:0-3206 GCA_963545445.1 uncultured Veillonella sp.
TATCATATCTCTATTTCTATGGGCAAGAGGCAGAGCCAAACTTCATCAAACTTTTAAACTACGCCTCTTATACTATCTATCATTACAATATCTAGAAAGTGTGAAACTTCTATTATCTCTCTATATTAGCATTCTATGGTATTAGAGTTGTAATTGAATCCTCACAGTACATCATAGATTTTATAATGCCCTAAGACCTGCAAGTAATCTGAAAGTTCTCGCACTTCTGCCAACGCTTGTTGCACGTCAGCTTCACGGTCTTCTCCCTCAATATCGATATAGAAAAAGTACTCCCACGGTGTATGCATGGATGGTCGTGACTTGATATTGACCATGTTCAATTGATGGTCCTCGAAAACTCGTAGGACTTTCACCAGTGCCCCTGGTGTATTTGGCGTTTGTACGATGATGCTCAATTTGTGCGCACCACGGATTACTACGTCCTTGTGGGTGATGATGAAGAATCGCGTATAGTTTTCTTTAAAATTTGCAATGTCAGGTGCCAACAATGTGAGTCCGTATAGTTCTTTGGCAGAGGCGTTGGCAATGCATGCTTTCGTCACATCTTGTGTATCGCTTACGTATTTCGCGCTCATAGCGGTATTGTTCATCGGCCCCAATTGCCACGAACTGTGTGTTGCCAAAAATTGTGAGCATTGCATGAGGGCTTGTTCGTGAGAGTAGACCTCTTGAATCGCGTCTAGGGTCGAACCAGGTACGCCTAACAAACTGTGGCTAATACGATGGCGCACTTCCCCAACGATGTGAATGTTCTTATCCTTGATCAAATCTGTACTGTCTCGCACTTCCCCAACGATAGAGTTTTCAATGGGCAATATAGCATAATCGATACGCCCTTCGTGGACAGCCTGTACGAGCTCACGATGGCTTTGACAGCGCTCAATCCGTTGCCCTTCCACGGAGCCACCTTTTTCTATATATTTTGAAAGTACATTCTGCAACACTTCATAAGCATAGGCCCCTGGTACGCCTGTATAGCCTAGCACAGCGTGCGCTAGCTCTAAATCTGTAACTCTTTCATCTGCCATGAATACCCTCCTACTTTCTGTTCCCAATATTGACATATGTAATCTATTATACACAAAACCATCTGAAAACTTAACTATTGCATACCTTATAACCAAAGTTATTTTTCTTTTCTCCCATATCACCTTTAAATTTATTGTAAAAAAACAAAACATAGTTGCTATATGAATACAGCTATGCTAGAATATGGTTAGTATATTCGCAAGAGAGGTCCCACAAGGATGGTGCGCCCCACCATGAAATGATGTAAATCATTTTGCAAGAGAGGCCCTATAAGGATGGTGCACCCCACCATGGATATACTAATTTGCAATATCAGCCGAGCTATGTCTCGGCTTTTCTTTTTATGTTTTAGGATGCCTATTCCTTCCATTCGGACTTTGACACTTTCAAAGATACAAATACCCTATAAACCCAGTAATTTACTGCTCTCATAGAACTTTCATTTCAAATTGTAAATGTAGTATTATGGCTTAATTTTCGAAGTTATTTTTCTTCTCTTCTGTATCATCTATAAATTTTCTTATAAAAACACAAAATATAAACTGTAAAGGAGTGATACTATGCAACGAACTATTTATCTCGCTGGGGGCTGTTTTTGGGGCTTAGAGGCCTATTTCAAGCGCATTCCTGGTATTGTAACAACCTCTGTAGGCTATAGCAATGGACATCATGCCACCCCTTCCTACGAAGAGGTCTGCCGTGGCAGTGGCCATGCGGAAACTGTAAAAGTGACTTACGACGATGCAACCATATCCCTATCCCAAGTTATTCAATACTTTTTACGGGTAGTGGATCCTTTCAGTATCAATAAACAAGGTCCTGATACGGGGATTCAGTATCGCAGTGGTATCTATTATGAAAGTCTCGATGATAAGGCTACTATCGAAGAGGTTTTGGCCTTAGCCAACTCGCACTATCGTGAACCCTTTGCTATTGAAGTACTGCCCCTTGATTCCTTTTATCCTGCCGAAGACTATCACCAAGAGTATTTAGACAAGAATCCTGGCGGGTACTGTCATATCAATATTGCCAAAGCCTATGAGCCACTCATTGAGGAAGATGGGTATACGAAAAAATCTGATGAAGAGCTACAGCGTGAATTAGACCCTATGGCCTACGCAGTGACCCAACAAAGCGACACAGAACGGTCCTTCTCCCATCACTATACAGATGAGTTCCGCCCTGGTCTGTATGTGGATGTAACTACGGGAGAACCTTTATTTATTTCCGCTGAGAAATTTGATTCTGGCTGTGGTTGGCCTAGCTTTGCCAAGCCTATCAACAGCGACGTCATTCGGTATTACCAAGATGATAGCCTCTTCGGACATTCTCGCATCGAAGTACGCAGTCGCATTGGTGATGCCCATTTAGGTCATGTCTTTGAAGATGGCCCCAGAGATATGGGTGGTCTTCGATACTGTATTAACGGTGCTGCGCTCCGCTTTATTCCCCTCGAAGAACTAGAGGTACAAGGCTATGGTGCTCTACAAGGAATAGTGCAAGAATCGATTGACAAATAGGCCTTCACACCAATTGACATACCCATATTTCTATGATAGGATTGACTTGTAAATGTATATCTAAAAGCGCGGCATACTCCGGAGCAAACCTAACGATAGTATCAGTTTGTGGAGGAGTGTGCTACGCTTTTTTTATGCCTTATATACTCTTACATCTTATCCTAAGTGCGCGATGACAGCGTCAGTCATGCCTTGGGTATTCACTTTCGTGAATCCTTCGCGATACATATCGCCTGTGCGATAGCCCGCATCAAGGACTGCGGTTACTGCTTGCTCAATATTGTCTGCTACTGTTGGTAAATCCAAGGAATAACGACACATCATAGCAGCAGATAAAATCGTACCTAATGGATTGGCAATACCTTGTCCTGCAATGTCTGGTGCTGATCCATGAATTGGTTCATACAAGGAAGTACCTGTACCAATGGAGGCAGATGGCAACAAGCCAAGAGAGCCTGACATAACAGCCCCTTCATCGCTCAAGATGTCTCCAAACAAGTTCGTTGTCACTAAGACATCAAATTGACCTGGATTGGTCACCAATTGCATGGCTGTATTATCTACATAGTAGTAATCCATGTTGATATCTGGATTCGCTTCTGCTTTTTCTTTCGCAATTTTACGCCATAAACGAGA